>JAHOYZ010000002.1 GCA_019038695.1 Candidatus Zixiibacteriota bacterium | reverse complement strand
CGGCTTGAAGAAAACCATTATGAATCCCCATAACAGGAAAGTCATGAGTATCCCCCCCATTTGATTTTGTTTTCCTCCGTCTCAAGGATAGAAATATTTCCGTAACTGCATGAATGCTATGTCAATAACGCCTGACAGACCAGGTTGGCAACGAGCTTGCATAGATTAATACTGAAACAAGACAGTAAATGACCCTGACCCAGGATAAACAAAGAAGGAGTCATGGATAAGCAGCCTGAAGACCGGAAACTATGTATCAATTGTGGCCGACCTCTGATCCGCCATAAAGGAGTCTGGCTTTGTGCCAAATGCAATCCCAGGGCAATTGATACTACCAATATCTTTGTAGATGATATTGAGACCAGCGAGCATGTCTTCATCGAATGCCCCGGGGCCACGATTTATGACTCCGAAACTGGTGAGGTAACCGAAGGCGTCAAGTGGATTGATGACGATGATGCCAGCCAGGGTTACGAGATAGTCGGAAAGGCTATCTACTCTCCGAACCACAAACCGCGCCGACGCATCAAGGTCGAGGCGGCTGGAAAGATTCGCCGCTGTCGGGCATGTCAGGATTACACGATCCGTTTACGTCGTCCAGAAGGACGTGATTTTTTCATTCCGTCGGTGAAACATCCTCGCCGGAGCAAGCTAAGGCCAATGAACCATGTATCGTATGAACCATAATTCAAGTTGCTCAGCAGTTGCACAGAATGGACCAAAGACTGGCTTGAATATGGAACTCAAAATCCAATCGATGATTGCCGGCTGCCGGGCTACCGACAACTCAAATGGGGGTTGCAGGTCGTCTCCTGCACCCTGGTTAAAAGATAGAATGATAACAGGATCAATAAGATCGGAACAGAACAAGATAAACGGGAGGTACTAAATCCATGAAGACAATTTACACCATCAGTCTGGTCGCAATTTTGATCGTACTGGGAACTGTGGCCGCTGCTGAGCAGACCGTTAAACTCGGTTTGATCTCCCCGCAATCTGGTTCCTACTCGGTTTACGGACAAGATCAGCAACGTGCTGCTGTGATGGCGGTCGAAGAAATCAATGCCGACGGTGGCATTCTGGGACACCAGGTTGAACTCATCATCATGGATTCAAAATCAAGAGCGGATGTGTCGGCCGAAAGTGTTTTTGAACTCATCAAGAATCAGAGGGTCGAGGCTGTCTTTGGCGGTGTCTCCGGCGAGGCTACCGGGATCGTATCCGATATCTGTCAACGTAGCGAAGTAGTCTTCATGGCTCCGGTTGCGTTTGCCAATACCGATGGCGGCAAGAAATCTCACCGTTATTCGTTTCAGGGTGGTTTCAACCCGAGGATGGCGGCCCGAGCTACAGCTGACTACATGAACCAAAATTTGTCCGGCCAGAAGCTCTGCTATCTCGTAACTGATCAAAGATGGGGATGGTCAACTGAGAGCAATCTCCGGAACTGGACCCAGACCAGGGATGAAGTCGATCATAAAAGATTTCTCATTCCTCCGGGGACCAACGGACCAGCCCTTGAAAACATCCTGGATCAAGTTCGTGCCTGTCAACCAAAGGCTCTGATTTTGGTCCAGTTGGGTGATGATCTGGTCGCGAGCCTCAAGATGATCTCAGCCAATGGCCTGAAAGATAAACTTGAGGTAGTTGCGCCAGTTGTCACTTTAGATCTGGCCGAAGCCGTCGGGGCCGATGCTATGGCGGGTGTTGTCGGTTGTACCGACTGGACCTGGTGTGTTCCCTACAAGTATAATCACCCTGAGGGCATCGGCTTTGTAGACCGCTTCTCTGAGCGTTTCGGTCGCTACCCGAGCAGTCTGGCGGCCAACGCCTATACCTGTCTCAAAGAATATCAGATTGCTGTCCAGCAGGTTGGTTCGTTCGATGCCCCGGCTGTGATTGAGAATCTTGAGGGACGCCAGTTCTCATCACTGAAGGATCAGCAGCAGTGGCGTAGTTGGGACCACCAGTGTGTGCAGTCGGTCTACGTTGTCCAGGGCAAGCCGAAGAATGAAGTGCTTGCCGATGGTTACCAGCTCGACTTCTTCAATATTCTGGACAAAGTGTCGGGACAATCCGTTGTTGCGACACGTGAGGAGTGGAACCTGCAGAGAGAGCGGGCTGGCCTATCGACCAGCCTTGAGCCACTCGAAGCGTATGCTGGGGAATAGGAACGACATCAAACGTTGAAATACAACGCGGCTCCTTCAGTTTGAAGGAGCCGTTTTCTTATTAATGGTGTTGCACTTCGTTTGTGAAGTTAGGGAATCCAGTCTTCGAATCCGGAACTGGATGCCGGATCAAGTCCGGCATGACAGATTGTGATTGGTGGGCGGTTGAACTTTGTTACCGGGTGCCCGGCTCAAACTTGGGCCGGTTCGGAGGGCGGCAGATGCCCTCGTCTGACCCTTTATAAAATTGCTTGCATGACAGTGTGCCGGCACTAGGCCCGTTTCTTCTGTAACAGAACGAATAAATGGCCGGACCCGGGACATGAGGCATCCTCCACTACTCGTGACCAGATTGGCTCGAATCCACAGTCTGCCAACATAGCCAAATTGGTCTCGACATCGTAATGACTCCAATACATCTTCACGCCCATATAGTCCTCGACAATGTCATCATCCAGATCATCCGCTCCCAAACACAGAAGAGCCAGCCCGGATGGCTTAAGGAGACGAAAGAACTGCCTAAAGATAGTCTTGTGTTCTTGCCGGGGCACATGGATGATCGCATAGTAAGAACAGATCGCGTCGAAGGTAGCATCCTGAAAACTAAGTTCAGTCATATCTTCGCAGACGAATTGGGCTTCGGGCACGAGTTGCTGCGCCAATTTGATTTGTGCTTCGGAGAAGTCAACACCCACTACTTCAAAGTGCTGACTCAGCAACCGGGTAATGGGTACGCCGGCACCGCAACCAGCATCGAGAATACGTGCACCTCGTGGCAGTCGCTGGACCAGCTCCTCAAGTAGTTGTACATCTCTGGAGTTCTTGGTACGAGCCGCAAGATACTCATTGGAGATAGTGTTGTACCCGGCTTTGACAATGTCTTTATTGATTTTCGTCATGCTCTTATCTCACTCGTACCAATGGCTGGGTGGCCCACAGCTTGCTGTAGGTTCCCTTAGCATCTCACCTTCCCCTAAACTCTACTATGTCTATATCCAGAAGTACATCTTTGTTGCCCTCGTAGCAGTTATAACTGGACCAACGCCAATCTGCCAGAGATGATACCAGACCTGCTCTCATTGGATTGCCATGACAGTACTTGATTTTCTCCTTAACTACTTCCGGCGTCCGACAATTGTGATCATAACAACGGCGCTGCCACAGTACCCGTTTCTTCCCTGACTGAATCGACGTTTGCTCCGAAAAAACTCTCCTCGCCGACAACGATTTCATTTCTCCGATTACTCGCCCAAGTTGTGTACCGTCCGGTGGCCACAGAACGAGATGCACATGATCAGGCATGATAACAAAGCCCAGAATACGGATATCGTATTTCTGTGCGACGCGGCGAAGTTCTTCCACCGCAATATCCCGTATGCGCGGAGTGGAAAGGCAGGGAAGATGGCGATAGCAACTGAAAGTCACAAAGCGGGCTGTACCGCCATCATCTATGTGACGCAGCTTAGTCATTGAGGTAATCTATGTATTTGCTGATCCCACCGCAAGCGGTGGGCCACCCAGCCTGATGCAATTGTCAGGAGGACAAGCCTCCTGACCTACCAAGCCTTGTCATGCCGGGCTTGATCCGGCATCTAGCAACATTAACTTTCTCCGCTTAGGGCAGCGTCACCGGCATGCCCATCATCGGCCAGATAACTCCCACGAACAGGGCCAGAACTACCGTTAGCAACACGCTGGCTGGAATACCGGCAGTGAAGAATTCACCGCTGGTAAACTGCTTGCTCTCGTAAGCAATGGCATTCGGTGCCGCACCTACCAGGAGAAGGAATGGCATTCCTGCCATAACCAGTGAGGAAAACAGTATGACTTCCGGTGATACACCGAGATAGGGAGCGATAACCAGTGCCACCGGTAAAGAAATGGCGATGGCGGCTACGTTCATTATGAAATTGGTCATCAACAGTACAAATATTGACACTCCCATGATGAACACAAAAGACGGGGCCGTCTCCAACAAGCCCAACCAGTTGATGGCCATCCAGCTTGCTGCACCTGTCTGCCACAGACAGAATCCGATGCTCATAGCACCACCAAACAGCAGGATGATGTTCCAGGGAATCAATTCCAGATCCTTAATAGATAGAATCCTGAAAACAAAAAAGAGTATCGTCGAAATCAGGATAATAGCGCTCTTGTTGAGGTTCTCAAGGCCGGGGATAAAGGAGCGACAACTTAGAGTAATGACCGTCAGACCAACAACCACCAAAGTAAGTATTTCGGGCCTGCTCATCGGTCCCAGTTTCTTGCTCAACGCAGATGCTCGTTCCCTCAGGCCGGGAATAGTACTGTGTTCCGGCTTGAAGAAAACCATTATGAATCCCCATAACAGGAAAGTCATGAGTATCCCCACCGGAGCCATGTAATACGACAATTCGAAGAACCCGACCTCGCGTCCCACGATGTCACGGAAAAATCCGATCGCTACTGCTCCACGTGCGGCACCCAGTAACGTGATAATACTGCCAGCCCCGGCCACAAAAGCCATTCCGATAAACAGGCCTTTGCCAAATTTGCTCGGTTTGTTGTCGGCATCATACAGAGCATAAATGGCCGCCAGCAGGGGATAGAGAGCCGCAGCCACGGCTGTGTGAGCCATGATGATTGTCAGCGCCGCCGTCATTACAAATGTTCCGAGGTAGATGCTGCTGGTTTTCTCACCAACCATCATGAGCATTTTATAGGCCATGCGATTAGTCAAGCCCGTCTTTGAAAAGGCCATACCAATGACAACAGAACCAAGAATAAACCACACCGATGGGTCCATGAAATCACCGAGGGCGCGTTTGGCCGAACTCAAGATTTCGTTGCCTTCTATGCCGATGACCGGGGGTCTGATGAGGAAAAGACACTGGGTGACGCCGATTAAAATACTCGTTACGCCGATTGGTACTACTTCAAAAACCCACCAGGTAGCCGCCAATAGGAAAAGTCCAAGCGCCGCTTTGCCCTGCGAAGACAGCTGAAAAACCTCTCCCGCCGGGTCAATTACATCCGGCCAGGGAGGCGAGAAATTGACGCCGCAGAAAAGGCCAACCCCGAGCAGCATCAGACCGATTCTCTTCCAGTCTATCCCTCGCTTCTTGCCTGCCATAAAAACATCATGCGGCATCGGTCCCAGGTCGCCGTTCTTTCCACCGGTGTCGCCTGGCATCAGATATCTTCTAATCATTCTCTATTCCTGTCAATTCTTCCAATTGAGAATCCACCCCTTACTAGAGGAGAATGTTGGCTATTTCGTGAAAAACATCGACACTGCGCACTACTCCGACGACCCTCCCGTCTTCTAAGACGGGAATCAGGTTGAGATCACGCTCTATCATCACATGAATAACCTTGACCAGGTGGTCGTCACTTGCTACTGAAGCTCCTATGGGTTGCATCACTTCGCTGATCACTATCTCAGCCTGCTTCTGCATCGTATGAGATAGTGTACCAGAGGAGACCTCAGCCAGGTTGGGGTCAACGTCCAGCTCCAGCGGAGAACGCTCAGAATGGACCGACAAATGATGAAGGAAATTGGGTTCCAGACCGCTAAGAATGTCACGCCGACGGACGACTCCCAGCAGGCGGTATTTCTCGTCGAAGACAAGTAAGGCTCGCGGTAGAGAGCTACGTCCGTTGATCTCCAGGACAGATTTCTCAAGTTCAGCAACAGCCTGTCGCAGAGTGAACCAATGGGGGATATGCGGATACTTGTTCAGGGGAATCATGATGTCCCCGGCACGTTTTGCAGCCATTCACAACTCCGGGTTTGAAGTACAATTCGTACTCAACTGCACCTACGCGACTGGTAGCCGATTATTAAACTTCGTCTACCGGCGCGTCTCTGTTTGAGCATATTAGGTAAGGGCTGTCGCTTCGTTTGTCAACCAACTATTGACCAGGCCGGCAGATTGGTGAAAACTACGTATCATCCACACATTGTTTGATACCGTTTCTTACTACTTGATCAACCCGTCCACCCACTTCGACAGCAGAGCTTCATCGGGTAATGTCCCATAGCCGACTATCCCCACAATATTAGTACGTGCCAGTCCGGCGACGATCTGACCAGCCTGAGGATGTTCAAAAGACAGCCCATGCCCACCTTCGAATCTGATCGTGGTAGACACTTCATACAGGTTGCCGATGTCCATGGCATAGCTACGCAGTGATATATACTGCTTACCGCTTGGGTCCGGCGCCAGGAAAACGGTGATAGTATCGCCTCCGGACAAGTAGTCGATTGTGTAGACGCTGTTGAAATTAGGAATACCGAGGTAGTTGTACGGATAATAATGAGCCGAGGCAGCTATCCGGTTGCGGTACGGAAAAACAATGAAGAACGGTGGCGTTTCGGGGATTGACTCAATGTTTCGGTCGATCAGCCAGGCCAGAGTAGTAATTGCAATGCTGTCTGCTACCTGCTTAGTTGACAGGGTAATGAAATATTCGAAGTGAGTGAAATAGCGGGTACTACCAACGACATACGATTCTGCTCCCGGCGGTGTAAGCAATACTCCATGAGGCCTGTGGCTGGCATAGAGACCATAGGCGTCCTGCAATTCGGCACACTGAGCGATTTGCACATCAACGGACACTCCGCCCACATCAAATGTGGTTACGGCCACCCCAACACAATTGTACGAAATATAATGATCTGACATTTCCCCCAGGAATTCAGGCATTTCGCCGAGCCGCATGACCTGTATTGATTCTGTGCGTTTGACATTGATCGAATCTACTGCATCGGGAAATAACGCGTCGGCATCAAAGGGCCAATCAGCCAGAGTTTGCAGATTGGGACCAGCTTCTTTGATAGGCGGTGCACTGCTGCTTTCCTTATCATCACAGGAAAGCAGCGCTGCAGCGAATATTGTGCATGTAAGGAGAAGGACTATCTTCAAATGACATATAGAACGAGACTGGCCGTAATTAGCCATAGCATCACCGTGAGCAATATTGGTTTGTCGCTTATCAGCACTTGTGTAGGCGAGCCGCCTTGATCTTCCCGGTGGATGAGATACAGATACCGAAACAGGCCATAGATCACAAACGGAATTGTCACAAACAGGTTGTCGGTGCCAAGCTTGACTGAGACCTCGGTTGAGAAACTGTACAGCATATAAATCACTATGATAGCCGCAGTCACAACCGCGATGAACTGGTCCAGCAAAGCAGAGGAATACATGCTGAGTGTTTTCCTGTGGGCGGCGGAGTCTTCGAGCCAAACCAACTCGTATCGCCGCTTGCCCAAGCCTAGAAAGAGAGCCAGCAACAGCGTGTTTATCAGCATCCAGGTTGAAGCGGGGACATCTATGGCAAACGCTCCGGCATACGCCCGTACAACAAAGCTCATCGCCACTGCCAAAACGTCAACAATGATCAGGTTCTTGAGGTGCAGGGAGTACAGTACATTGAGCGTAAGAAATACAATGGCAGAGTAAAAGAATGCCAGATTCATGAACCAGGCACTGACCAGTCCCGCCACTGCCAGAAATAAGGTCAAAACAATGGCCGTTCCGGGAGTAACCCGGCCAGCGGCCAACGGTCGATTTTTTTTGCGTGGATGTTTCTGGTCCCGTTCGATATCAATCAGATCGTTGAATGTATATACAGCCGATGATAACAGGCAGTAGATGGCGATTGCCAGGAGTGTAAGGCCAACTTTCTCGGGATGGTTGAGTTCTCCGGCAAACACCAGCGCCAGCACCATGATACCGTTTTTCAGCCACTGCGCAGGTCGGATCAGTCTGAGAATATCGAATAGCATGTCGAAGAATACTAAACCTCTTCCTGACACTCAAGTGTTAATCGCCAAAAGGAAGGGCGCGTTCAATGTCAGTATGGAAAACATTAAAAAACTCAATGGCTTTATCTGTGGCCGCATCAATGTCACCGTCCTTGACCGGTACAGTGAGACGCACAAAAGCGGCATCGGTCGGTCGTAGCAGAAGCGAATTTTTCATCAGATCAAACTTAATCCCAAACTCTTCGCGAATACTGCCGCTGCGAGTCTCGAACCAGTAGAACATCAACTGTCGACTGGTCTGGGTTCGGATACTAACGCGGTTTACGCTCTTCGTTCGGCCATCAGGGAGAGGAAGCGAGAAAACTTCCAGCCGGTCAATCTTCCACCCCCCACCCGGCAGGCAATGCTTTGGCGAATGAATCTGGCTACCGTATTTCTGAGATTCAAAGTAAGCAATGAACAACCAGTAAACTGTGCCCTCGGCATCAACGTACCGTCTTAGCGTAGTAGTATCAGCCTTAAGAACGTCATAGCTGAGTTCAGAGAAACGCTGTTCCTCACCAGTGTACTCACCGGAATTGTAAGCCAGGACTCCGAAATCGGCTGGTCGATCAGGTTTCTGCTCACTGAGACGCAGGAAGTTTCCAATGGCTCCACCCAGAACAATTATAACCATAGATATCAACGCTGCCGTCTTCACTTGAACACCCTCCTGAGAATAGCCCCGAACAGGAAAAGCAGAGTGAAGGCGACCACAAAAACCAGCAGCCCCATAATCGAATGGAAAGGCTCTTCGGTTATTTGCCCAGAGACCATAACCACTATAATTGATGTTACCAATACCCGAAATACGTTGCCTACCACGGCGATGGGGATAGTGGAAAGAAAAAGTAGGGTCTTGGCTGTGAAGCGTTTCTGACTGGAATAGGCATAGATTGCTCCCAGAGCCAATAGAGAAACCAGTGATCTGATCCCCGAACATGCTTCGGCAACTTCCAGAGTGTGTCCGGTGACGTGGATGATGTTCCCTTGACGAATAGCATTCATGCCGAGTACGTTAAGAGTGTCGACGGCAACCTTGGTGGCCAGAGCCTGCATGGGAAAGGTGGCAGCGTAGTAGATCACATAAGGAAGTGGTATCATGAACAATAGAAAGAAGAAGGCGAACCAGGTGGTCCGAATGACCTGGGAACCAAAAAGGTAGAGCGTCAGGCCAAGAAGAGCCATGACAAAGGAAAAACGCAGAGTAAAATATTCCGCAGCACCATTGGCAACCACAAACATGATCATGGCCAGCGCCAGTAATACCAGACCGCGCCAATCAGATGTTCGGGGAAGTGTTTTCAGGACGTCTCTTTTCTGCCAAATCAATGTGGCAGAGACGATTGGGATCAGAAAGCCGTGGGAGTAGTTGGGGTCATTCCACCAATCGTTAACCAGGTCGATCAAGGCTGGTATATAAACGATAATGAGTCCAGTCAGAGGAATCAGACTCCAGCGATAGGAAGTGTCTGCGGTGATTGTATTACTCTTTGGTTCCATAATTTTATTAAGATACAGTATTATTCTTTGAGGCACATCCTTTATAATATGTAATCGGCGTTTGAAGTGATGGTATTGAGTTGGGATGTTACATTGCCTCGGCGATTCTCCAGCAAATGCTGGAAGATAAATTGTTTTCCTACACCTTACTATTGACTATAATGTTCCGCAATGAGACACAGACAACAAAAAGGACCACGCCCGCACTTCCTGATACTGCTGAACAGACAGGCGACGAATTTCAGCGAAGACACAGTCCAGTGTCTGACTGAGACTATCCGGTCTGAGGACGGACTATACACCATTGAGGAACCTCGCTCGGCGGGAGAACTGGTGCGTATGACCGAAGTCATCTGTGGCGTTCGGCGCAGTCATCGTCGGCTTCCATCCTATATGACACGCCGTGGAAAAGTAACGGCTCTGGTGGCGGCTGGTGGCGATGGCACGGCCAACAAGGTTGCCGGGGTAGCTCTGGCGGCAGGGTTACCGATGGGAGTTCTCCCGATGGGCAGGTATAACGACATAGCTCGATCGCTGGATCCATCACTGGACATAGACCGGATCTCCACTGCTATTGCGAAGCGCAAGTATCGACAGATTGACACCATACATGTTGATGGGAATCTGGTCGTCGGATCCCTGTCTATGGGTCTCCTGGCTCAGTTGCGAGAGGAACTCACCGACAGAAATGGCCCCCGATTTGCTTTTCGTTGGAAGTCTCTCGGAACCAGGGTAGCCGAAGCGGTCAAGCTACGGCGCTTGATTCTGAAACTGGATGCCTTCCGCTTTGAAATCCGACCGACAGTTTTGAATATCAACCTGTTGCGGTATACTATGGGGCTTGATATTTCTCCGGCTTCTATCCTGGACGATCAACAGGCCGAGGTAATTTTCGATGTCGAATGCGATGACCGAGATTTGGGGAATTATGTGCGCCAGGTGTATAAAGGTAAATACCTGTATGGGAATGAAGTGCGCCTGTTTCGGGGGTCGGTTATTCATCTGCATTCAGTACGCCAGCAACAGGTCTTGATTGACGGCGAGAAAGTTCATCTGTCGACCAACGAAGTGGAAATGCAGGTAAGCAACCAGAGCCTGAAGATATTCTGCTGAGAAAAAGATGCGATTACTGGTTTTATTTCTTTTGACTCTTCTACCCGCAGTGGGATTCGGCGCTACCAACGGCGAGGTTTCCTCGAATACTACTGAAAATGAAGTTGTGTTTGATTCCACCGGGATTGACAGCGCTTTGACACGCGACACTGCCAGTGTTGAGGAGGTACCCGCCAGAGATACAGTTCTGTTTCACCTCGGGCCGCAGTTGACCGCCTATACACTGGCATCCGACTCAATCAACTTAGAGGATCGATTGACTCAGAATCCAACTAAGGCTTTGTTCAAGTCAATGGTGCTACCCGGTTGGGGGCAGTATGGAAACAGGAGCTACTTCAAAGCGGCGCTGTGTGTTGGGCTGGAGGTCTGGTTGATCAGTTCGGCGATCAAGTATGGTTCAGAGGCGTCCGATTTCTATGCGAGCTATGAAGCCGATACCACTGTAGCCGGTCGCAATTCATTCTATGATCTCTATTTAAACCGCAAAGACAGCCGCAATAAATACACCTGGTTTGTATTTATTGTCTCGTTCTTGTCAATGTTCGATGCTTATGTTGATGCCCACCTATCAGGCTTCCCCGACAAACAACGTCTTGGCAATATAGATTTGGAAGTGAGACCGGATTTCGAAGGTGGTATCAAAGCCGCCCTGACTATGCCATTCTAATCATTGAGGATAAACTGACGCAGATCAAGACCGTACTGCTCAGGCTCAATCCGGCGAATGATCCGTCGCTGTTCATTTTCAGTCAGCCTTAGATCGGCCCACTCGGGTTCAGCTAATAATCCCTCGCGGTTGCCTACTATCTGCACCGACGGGCATTCCGCGCAATCATCGTTGTTCGTCAGCACCAACGCAATTTCATCAGTGCTGAGTAGCACCAGCGTTCCGGGAGGATACGACCCGATGACATCCTGAAAAACGTTCAGCAGGAGTGGATCGAACTTAGGTTGCATTTGGTAGCGCATCTTCTTCAGTACCCCGTCGGGAGCGATGGTTCTCTTGATGTATATCCTACCTGAAGTCATTGCATCGAAAGTATCTGCGATGGAGATTATTCTGGAGAAGAGTCCGGGCTGATTATTTTTGTATTTCAATTGTGGATAGCCGGTGAAATTAAGATTGATATGATGTTCAAAGGCACTGCGTGCTGCACGCACCGAATGTGTATCGAGCTTCAGGCCACGGAGCATAGTCTTGGCTCCCAGAATGGGATGCTGTTGTATTTGCATCCAGTCGTTTTCGTCGAAGGCATCCGGCTTGCGGATGAGGTCCTGTGAAAGCTTGACCTTGCCGATGTCATGAAACAACGCCGCATACCCCAATTGGGACAGGCGGGGACGGTCCATACCCAACGTGACACCCAGGGCCAGAGCATACACGCAGACGTTGGTAGAATGAGCATAGGTATAGTCATCGAAATCACGAATGGCGGTTAGTTCAATAAGTGACGAAAAGTCCTCCTCGATAAGATCAGCCAATGAGTGTACAACCCGTCGTATCCGGGTAATGTTCATCTCGCGGCTCTTGGTGGCGCAGACGACGACATCTTCCACCGCTGCTACAGCTCGGAAAAACGTCCTTCGGGCGGCAACACGGAGTTGTTGCCGACGTTCTCGATCATCCTCCGGCTCATCTGGCTCTGATTCGTGCAAAGCGAGCAGTTCAATATTGCCCCCACCCGGGTGCTCAATGTCGAGGGCTGTCTGGCCCGGAGCAAGCGATTCTCTTGTAAACGTTGTAACCCGCGACAGAAAATGTACCAATTCGTCGGTGGAGGTTCCGACACGCGTTCTCACTCCACCAATACCCAAACCATACCATTCCTTCACGACGTCCCTCGCCACGGCCTGCCCCAGCCGTTCCTGGCGCACCAGTTTCTCATTCACAAACAGATGTTCATCGATTACTTTTATCGCGATCTCGCCGGTCGAGCCGGCCATCTCGTCTACCAGCTCCACGAACTTGCGGCACTGATCGTGAAATGTTGGGTGATCCGAACCAACGATGCGGATATTCTTGTAGAGAGCGAAGAGCAGACTGACAAGTCCCTGGTCCTTCTCGCTGGCGAAGGCTCGTCCCGATTCAGCCAATGAAGCTGCAGTTGTCATCAGCGATCCTCCTCGACAAGCTCTGTCCGGACTTGCAGGGCAAGCTGGGCTCGACGTCGGATGTCCGGGCGCCAGCTGGAAAGCAACCGCTGGAGTTGTTTCTCTGCTTTCTCGCTTTTGTTATGTGACAGGGCTTCAAAAGCGGCTTGCCGATTGAATGATTTGATCTGTAGTCGAAAGGGATTGAGCGGGCGAATCAATTTGAGTAGGAGATGAACGGCTCGCTCACCACCCAAACGGGAATATGTCTTCATCAAACTTCCTTGGTCGTGTTGGTCGATGAGTAGAAAATCGGGATCTTCGATAATCTCGGCAATGGTATCGAAGGCTTCCTCCGCCTTTTGGGATGTAAGCGTGTCGATTGCCTTGTGTCTGATTTCGGGGTCGGCATCAAAAACCGCCTGACCGAGCAATTCGAATGCCATAGGATGGTTGGTCTGGTACAATTGGCTTACCAGTTCCAGTCTGACCCGCCGTTCCTCGTGTCCTGCGGCATGTTGCAATATTCGAATCGATTGTTCGTTCCCAATCCTGGCCAGAATTGCGACCGTATTGCGCACGACGTACCACCGCTTGTCATAGACTCCTTTGGCCAGCAGGTTTGGTCTTTCGCGGCCTTTCTGAGCCAGGTAATCACATAGAGCCTCTCTGTGGTGGCGATGGTCGCATTCACCCAGGAGATCGGCAATAGAGCTCAGTGCTTCCCAATTAAAGCAATTCAGAATTGACAGCAAAGAGTTCCTGTCCACGTCTTTGTTCTTGTTGAGGGTTTCGCCCAGCAACGCCATGCTCTCACGGCTTCCCATTGTAACCCGAGCGTCTTTGAGACGATTGCTGTGGGCTGATTGTTCAGACTCAAGCTTCTCTTCCAGTTCTGTCAGATACTTGAGAAGATCGCTTGCCGAGGTCAGCAAGTTGGCCTGAACAAGTTCGATAAGCACCTTTTCACATATCATGATCGTCTCGCTGAATCTGGTCAATTCCGAATCCTGAAGTAACATTTCCTTGAGCAACTCGACAACTGATGTAGCGTAGTCAAACCTGGCATCCTCAGCCAGAAGCTTTTCGATTTCGCGCTCCTCAGCCCTGGAGAATTCCGCCTCGGTATTGAAGTCAAATAGCGACGGTATCGCGGGGCCAGTCTCCTCGGGTCCCGAAAGTCCAATCATATTGAGGACGTCCTCATCCTCCGCAGTATTCTCTTCCGGAATGCCGGAGTCAGTGAAGATGTTCTCATAGGGAGCCACGGCAGGGAAGGCATCGTCAGGAATATCTGGCCGCGACCATCGCCCCATCTCCATCATCTCCAGTGACGTGCTGTCAAAAGACAACAGGTCGTAGTCCTCAATGGTCTCGAAGGAGAACCCTGGCAGATCAGCTTGCCAGAGCAATTCGGCCATGTCCTCGCTATCATTCTCTCGATTGAGGTGTATCTTGAAGATAGAAAGCAACTTCAGAACCGTACCTATTTCGAGTTCGGACTCGAATGTGAAATTCTGAATACCGTTTTGGAAAAATAGGTTGGTTAACCCATCCTCCCCCTGAACATTTTGCAGGATAGGCTCGTCGTCCACCAGTAGGCTGTCCTTCTCGACTCCTACTGCCAAGGCACCATGATCGTAGACAAACTCAGATAACCGTTCTGCAAACGACTGCCTCAAGGATTGTGGTAGGGTGTTATCCTCCGGGTACATCGAGACAACCTTGATGACCTTCAGGAAATCCTTGAGGATCGCTTTTAGTTCGGCGTTCTGCTCAGTATTCGTAAGAATCGTCATAATCCTCTGACCTATATGCTATTTCTTTCTTTTCGGCAGATTCCACCCTGGAGTGAATCTTATCAGAAAAAAAGCCCGACCATCAGGTCGGGCTTATCTCGTATCAGAGGCAGTGAAGCTTAGAGCAATTCGATCTTATCGCGGTTTTTCCGAACCGATCGAGTAGCATTGCGGGCATCGAAAACGCCTCGCGCGTGATCAACTATCCACTGGTAGTTATAAGACGAATGGTGTGTCAGAATAACCGTGAGATCCGCTTTCTTGACCAGTGCTGCCGTTAATCTGACAGACTTGCGAGAGGTGTTGTTCCACGCTATCTCAGGCACGTGCGGATCGTTATAGACCACCTTGGCCCCACTCTTTTCCAACAGCGTGATGACATCAAGAGCCGGAGATTCTCGCACATCCTTGATGTCTGGCTTATATGCCACGCCCAGTACCAGAATATTGGATTTGTTGAGAGCTTTGGCAAAGCGCTGGTTCATCATTGAGGCAATACGTTGGGTCACCCATTCCGGCATCCCGGAGTTGATATCGCCGGCCAACTCAATAAACCGTGCGTAGTAGTTGAGCGACTTGAGTTTCCATGACAAATAATGGGGGTCGATAGGAATACAATGTCCACCCAGACCTGGGCCGGGATAGAACGGCATAAATCCGAACGGCTTGGTAGCGGCGGCGTCAATGATCTCCCACACATCCAGTTTGAGCCGGTCGCACATCAGGGCCACTTCGTTGACCAGTCCGATATTCACCGAACGAAACGTATTTTCGAGCAATTTGACCATCTCTGCCGCCTGGGTAGAGGAGACAGAATGAATATTGGGCATAGTCTGTTCATAGAATATCTTGGCAGCTTTGGTGCAATTGGGTGTTGTTCCACCTACTACTCGTGGAGTATTCTTAGTAGTATAACGAGGGTTTCCGGGATCGACCCGCTCCGGCGAAAAAGCCAGAAAGAAATCTCTGCCTACCTTTTTGCCGCCATCCTGCAACAAAGGCAGGATAAGATCCTCAGTTGTGCCGGGGTAGGTAGTTGATTCCAGCACCACCAGAGCACCCTTCTTCAGGTTTGCCTTGACGCTTCTTACAGCCGACAGAATGTAACTAACGTCGGGATCCTTGGTTTTCGACAGGGGGGTGGGTACACAGATAGATATAGTGTCCATTTTGGAAATCTGCTTGAAATCTGTGGTAGCCTTGAAACGACCAGATGAAACCTCCCGCTTGACTGTATCGTGTCGGATATCATCAATATCAGACCTTCCATCGTTGAGCAGCTTGACCTTTGATTTTGATATATCAAAGCCGGTAACTCTAAAGCCACCATGAGCCAACTCCATAGAGAGGGGTAAACCGACATAACCCAACCCTACAACACCAACTTGTGCTGAATGGTTTTGCAGTTTCTTGATCAGCCTCTGATAGGCATCAACATTTCCTTTTGTCTTCCTGGCCATCCTTGTTCTCCTGCCATCTCAGTGGCTAACTGGAGGATAATCTTGTGATCCAATATTCGAAGGTGTTACGCAAAGTCGTCTTGATACTATATCGGGGGTTGTAACCCAGCTCTTGAATTGCTCGCTTATTATTGCCGCGCAGAACCGGAATATCACTCTTACGGAGACGTGACCGATCCGTAACAACACGGACCTTTTTTGAAGTCAGGCCCAGTAGCATATTTAGTACCGTTTGAATCGTGATAGCCCTTCCCGAACTCAACTGGTAGCATCTTCCGGAACGGCCTTTCTCCGCCAGTAAGCGATAACCCACTGCAATATCTCGTACATCACTAAAATCCCGGCGAGCACCGAGGTCGCCCACCGCCATACGCGGCTTCCGTAGTCCGAGTTCAATGGCCGCAATCTGACGCGCAAAATCTGGTACAACAAAGCTCTCCGCCTGACGCGGGCCGCAATGATTGAAAGATCGAGAAATCGTTACTGGTACGTTGCGTTGACGGGCGTAATACCGGCACAACTGCTCGGCAGCCGTTTTTGAGATACCGTAAGGTGACACCGGATTGAGAGGGTCATTTTCGGTCAGGGTTCGATTCCTCGGTGAAAACGAACCATAACAATCGGCAGAACTAACAAAAACCATTTTCCTGAGCCGAGGAAGCGCCTCTGCGCCCTGCAAAATGCTCAGTGTTCCCTCGACATTAACGCGATAGGTCAATCGTTCCTGTAAGAATGATTTCCCTACCGAAGCCATTGCGGCGAGATGAAATATGTAGTCAGGTTTGAATTTCACTAGCGTCTGTCGGGTACGGTCGGGGTTAAGAATGTCAAGCCGGACCAAATCCAGGTCTCTCTTTATGGAAGAGATATTCGCCGTTGGTTCGCCTTTCATCAAAGCTCCGCCTACGCGATAGCCCTTAGCCAATAGCTCCTCAGCTAAGAATGAACCGGCGAATCCACCAATCCCGGTTATAAAGGCTCGTCGTACCGGCAAAGGTTTACCCAGCTTCCGACAAACGTTTGAAATCGGAATCGACCATCATTTTGACCAATCCCTCAAATGACACTGACAATTCCCAACCGAGTTCCTTCCGGGCCAAGGACGAGTCACCCAGCAGCAGATCGACTTCGGCCGGACGAACGAAGCGCGGATCAACTACTACATAATCTTTATAGTCCAGGTCAAGATGTCCGAACGCTAGCCGGACGAATTCCTCAACCGAATGCGTCTCACCGCTGGAAATGACATAATCCTTAGGTTTGGATTGCTGAAGCATCAACCACATGGCTCGTACATAGTCGCCGGCATAGCCCCAGTCGCGTTTGGCGTCCAGGTTTCCCAGGGCCAGTTTGTCGGTCAATCCGAGCTTAATCTTGGCTGCGCCGTCGGTGATCTTGCGGGTAACAAACTCAAGTCCCCGGCGTGGGGATTCGTGGTTGAACAGGATCCCCGATGAAGCATGGAGGTCATAGCTCTCGCGGTAATTGACCGTAATCCAGTGACCATAAACTTTGGCGACTCCATAGGGTGACCGAGGGTAGAACGCCGTTTCCTCAGTTTGAGGCACTTCACGCACCTTGCCAAACATTTCTGATGATGATGCCTGATAGAAACGGATGCTGGGGTTCACATGGCGAATAGCTTCGAGCACTCTGGTAACTCCAAGTGCGTCAAACTCCGCCGTCAGTAGCGGCTGATCCCAACTGGTAGGAACAAACGACTGGGCGGCCAGGTTGTAGATTTCGTCGGGTTTATATTCCTCCAGAATCCTGATGATTGACAACTGGTCGAGCAAGTCCGCCTGTGCGAATGTGATCTTGTCCTTGATATGTTCTATTCGTTCAAAGGATTCGGTCGAGGCACGACGAACCATCCCAATCACTTGGTATCCCTGTTCCAGAAGAAGTTCAGCTAAGTACGATCCATCTTGCCCGGTGATACCGGTAATAAGAGCCTTCATAGAAAACACGCTTTCTCAAGTAATAGTGGTAACAGTATCGGTTCATTCCGAAACGGCACTGCCAATAATCATAACCCAAAATATAGGTTCGCCAAACGAACCGGTCAAACACAATTGGTCCGGCTTTAACGTTGGTTATACACTGCGCCGCACATCTGGTTGATCAGTATATTCTTATGGTTTCCGAATCGTTACCGTTGTATATTCGCATGGTAGACATGAGATTATTGATAGTATGCTTTTTTCGGGCCGTAGATAAAATCCGAAAACACGTTGGAGGTTTATTGAGACAGCTCATTTCCATATTGATAGCCATTTCCCTGCCATTTGCGGCATGGGCCATCGAACCAAAAGGCAAAGGATACCAAGTGACTGATACCCAACAGAGTGCTGACTCGCTGCTCAACGAAGCGGACGCTACGTTCAAAGCCCGCGACTACAAGGCTGCCCAAAAACTCTATCAGAAGACGTTCGATGTTTCGCAAAAGGAATTCAACGTCTCAGTAGAAACTGAGGCTCTGGCCCAGATGGCTCGGATGAATCTGATCCAGGGGAACAAGGACGAAGGGCGCACCTGGCTCGTCAAAGCTGAAGAAAAGGCGCGGCAGTCTGACCCTATGGGTTGGTCGCGGTACCTCGGGGTACGCGGTCGGTTTGAATGGCAGGACGATGATCTCAAAGCAGCGCGAGCTACATTCGAACAGATGTTTGACTTCTGCAATGCCAGTGCGCTATGGGGACGGGCTGTTGATGCCGCCCACATGATAGCTATCGTGGCCGAAACACCAGAGGAGCAGATCGAGTGGGGACGCAAGGGAATCGAAGCGGCCGAGGCAGCCGACAACGAATCATGGTTGGGACCGCTGTGGAACAACCTGGCCGGAACCTACTGGGACATCAAGAAATTTGACACTGCCCTGACCTGTTACGTGAAGGCGCGAGAATACCACTGGCGATTTTCGGGCGAAATAGCCAAGCTGTTCGCCGATTATCATGTGGGCATGACACATCGTCATCTTGGAAACTACGACGAAGCCCGCCAGTGGCTGCGCCCGGTATTGGCCTGGGCCGAACGCCTTGAAAACCACGGAGCAATCGGGCAGGCATGTGAAGACCTTGGCGAAGCGGACATTGCTGAGGGGAAAAAGGACTCCGGGCTACAAATGCTCAAACGTGCCCGCGAAGAATACAAGCTTGAGGGCTACGATAAATCCTGGCCTGAAATCTGGGAGAATATCAATAAGCGCATTGCTGAAGCGGAAAAGTAACACTCGACGGAAGGCCTGTTGATGGCAGATAGAAGCAGCGAGACGACCAGCGCAGCCTTAGTTCCGATCCTGTATGCGGTCGTTGTGGTCTCCCTGTTTGTGGCTTCGTTTTTCCCTGAGTATCGTATCTGGGGCATCAGTCATTGGGCCTATTTCCCACTGTGGGTTCGGCTGGCGCTGCTTGGGTTGGGAATTCTGGCCGGGATACTAATCCTCAGGTGGCCATTTGGACATGTGGGGACCGCAGACAGCGGCATCGCTACTGATCGCAAGAGATTCATGGCAGTGGCAGTTCTGCTGCTGGGTGTCTATGGTTTATCATTCTATGTCTTCCGGGCGCAGACTCATTTCCTCGGGGACGGTTACCTGTTGCTGGGGTTGCTCGAATCGGGTAACCTGATTGTCAAGCTGAGCAATATCGGCGAAACCATAATCCACACATCGGTGTTCTCACTTCTGCCAGAAACGATGCGAGAACGATCTCTGGTCACCTACCAGACGCTATCGATCATAGCCGGTCTGGTTTTACTCATATGCAGCGTGTGGGGTGCCATGCTTATTGCAAAAAACATATTCTTCCGCCTGCTGTTGTTGCTCGGCCTGATTTCATCAGGGTATATGCTCCTGTTTTTCGGATATGTTGAGCACTACTCGTTCTTTACGGTCTCCGTTATGTTATTCTGTCTCATTGGTATTGCAGTTTGTAAGTTGCGACTCAACCGATGGACAATCCTTCTTCCGCTAGCGATGGCAATTTGGTTGCATTTTTTCGGGATATTCCTGATTCCCGCCGCCGGGTACTTGCTCTTTCTGAAAACCCCGTTTGCCTCCTATGTGATCCGTACGAGAAGGGCCACCAGAGTGCTCGCCGTTGCTCTGACTGTGGTTTTCGCACTTATGGCTCTATGGTATGCCTGTTCTCAAAGTTACTATGCCCTTTTTGCCTTGGTATCACCGATCGCGACCCGGTTTACGGTTGAAGGCTATACTCTATTTTCGCTGAATCATCTGGCCGATTTTGCCAACCTTGTCTTTCTCCTGCTCCCTGGGCTTCCTCTGATGGTAGCTGTATCTGCCAGGCGGTCGGTGTGGAAGAAGCTAACGGAACCGTGGTTCCGCTTTCTGATGATCGCAACAGTCTGTTGTCTGGGAGCGGTCTTCATGTTTGACCCCAAATTGGGGATGCCCCGTGACTGGGATCTGTTCTCCTTTGCCGGCATACCTCTCACCGTTATGGTGTACTGGTTGCTGTTGTCTGGCCCCGACCCTCACAGACATGATCTCAAAGCAGCGGCGTTGTCTGTGGTTCTTGGTCTGTTGGTCCTTGTTCCCAGAGTCGCCGCCGGAGTTGTACCCGAGATGGCCATCAGCCATCTTCGAGATTACATGCAGCTGGATCATACCAAGAGCCGAGCGGTAACGCAGGTTTTGGGTGAGTACTATGAATCAGTCCATAATATCCCCGCTGCCTACGAAGAGTATGATCGCTACTTCCGGGAATACCCTGAGGAGAGTATTGGTCTACAAGCCAAAGATCTGGCTATGGAGGGCCGTTTTGAAGAAGCTGTCGATCTCAATGAACAGGCGATCCGTCTTAATCCGATGTACTCGGGTGGCTACGCCAATCTTGGACATTGCCTTAACAAGCTGGGACACTATGATAGTGCTCTCGTTGTACTGAGGATTGCCGACGGGTTGAATCCGTATCAATCTGCAATCCTCAGCAATCTGTGTTTTGCCATGGTTCAACTCAGGCAATACAGGGAGGCCGAGTGTTATTGCCGGAATGCCATGTTATACGATTCCACTCAGCTGTTGCCTATGGTGGGTATCACTCGAGTGTACCTGGTGCAGCAGCGGACTGTTGAATACGTTAGGATGTTACTGCGACTTATGGCCCGACCGGAGCCGCCTCTGGGCTCAGCGGTGGAATTGGTGGACTATTATCTGTACACCGGGGACTTCTCTAAAGCGCTGGATATCCATCGACTTCACATACAGCCTGCTGCCGACAGTATCTACGTTCGCCGGATCAAGGCCACCTTGCGGAGTCTGGTGGAGACAGGCGAGGCAGATTGATCCCTACGGAACTTCGCCTAATCCTCCGGAAACTCCATTGACAAATCTTTCATTCCTCTTACCTTGAGTCGCAACATGACTGATTCGATTCAACATACGCGTACCGAGAAACTCCTGCTTGAGGCGGCTCGGACATTTAACACTACCCTAGAATACGAGGAACTCATCACTCGTGTTCTGCGGTTGGTCATGACCGCCGTTGGGGCAGAGGCGGCTCTCGTTTTTCGTGTAGATCACGATCGAACCGATATGAAAATTCGTCTCCTCAAACGGGGACAGGATAAGCTATGTGTTTTCCGACAGGAGTTGGGCAGCGGAGTAGTAGGCTGGGTAGCCAACTTTAGAAAGCCAATGCTGATCAACGATGCGACCAGTGATACACGGGTCGATCCGGAAATCGAAACTCGCGGTGAAATTAAGATCAACTCGCTGGTGAGTGTGCCGCTTATTGGCAAAGGTCAGATGATCGGGGTCATTGAGGCCATCAACAAAAGCGAGGGGGAGTTTACAGCCGTCGATCAGGACATTTTGATTGGTCTCACTAACCAGATTGCGGTAGCTATTGACAACGCCCATCTCTATCGCGAAATGAAACGAGAAGCTTTCGAAAAAAACCTGCTTTTCGAGATTGGTATCAAGCTATCCCATTCTCTCAATCTGGATGAAGTACTTCAGGAAATAATACGATCACTCAATAAGGCAGTCGACTTCGATGCCGGCGGCGTGTTCCTGGTCGATCCCGAGCGAGGGGAGATCGGGTCAATCATGACTGAAGGCTACCAGCCCGGCAAGGATTCCGAGTTGGCCCTCAAGATCGGTCAGGGTGTCATTGGCCAGGTGGTGACGACCGGCGAACCGGTTATTGTAGGCGATGTTTCTAAGGATGAGCGTTACATCCCGGCGCGTGCGCGAACCAACAGCGAGATTGTCGTGCCGATGGTTCTGGGGACCAACGGTCCTGACGGCAAAGTCATTGGAGTACTTAATCTCGAATCGGACAAACTGCGAGCTTTCAACCGACGCCAGTTGGCGCTGATCCAGGTCTTTGCTTCTCAGGCGGCTATTTCTGTTGAGCGAGCCCGACTCCATGAGGAAATTCTCAGCGGCAAAAAGATCGAGGAACAACTCAATGTCGCACGCGAGATTCAACGCACTTTCCTACCTCGCGCCAACCCCAATTTGCCGGGATATGATATTGACGGCATCAACATTTCTTCCGGTCAGGTGGGCGGAGACTACTACGACTTTATCACTATCCTGGACACTCAAACCGGGATCGCCATCGGCGATGTTTCCGGTAAAGGAGTTCCGGCCTCGCTGATCATGGCCTCGTTTCGGGCTTCGCTGATCGCCGAGATTCGCAACAACTACGCCATACGTGCCATAGCCCATAAAGTCAACAATCTTCTGTATGAATCAATCACCTCGGGCAATTTTGTTACAGCTATCTACAGTGTTCTGGACTCACGCAATCACATCCTGACTTTCTGCAACTGCGGCCATGATCTCCCTATTCTTTTGCGCGCGGATGGAAAAGTGGAATTCCTGCGAGAAGGTGGACCGGTCCTTGGTGTTTCCCAGGATGCCAAGTACGAAGAACGGCCCGTTTTTCTCAACCCCGGAGAGATTGTTGTTTTCTACACCGATGGCGTGACCGAGGTGTTTGATCGTAGCGGAGAACAGTTTGGCCTTGACCGATTGATCGAACTTATCAAGGCCAATCGCAACAAGCCGGCCGAGGAAATACAAACAATCACTTACAAGGCTGTCAAGGCTTTCGCTGCTCCCGATCACATCTTTGATGACTTCACGATGGTTGTTCTCAAGCGCAATGAATAAGATTCTCCTTTGATTTTGTGCCTAATCTATTATTTTGAACTGAAGTAAAATAAACAGTGTTTACGCGGAGATTCCAATAATGAAGAGACTCTTTCCGATTCTGGTTCTGTTCTCGGTCGTTCTCTACATCGGCTGCGGTGGAGATGATGACAACGGCGGCGGCACTGGTCCTACCACCACCATCCCTAGCCTTCAGGTGAATACAACGGTAACCGCCGATCTGACCGGTAATGCTCTGGCGGCTGCATGGAATACAGTCGATTCCCTGATTGTTGATGTTTCCGGTAGCAAGCCACCATCCAAAGTTGTGCCATCTCAGGCCCTGGTTTACACTCCTGAAGTGACCGTAAAGGCTGTACAGCGCGATGATACTCTATTCCTGTGGCTGCGGTGGACGGATACAACGCATTCGGTATGGCCCAGCGTCTATACCATCAACTCGGCTGTCCCTCTTCGTTTCAATGAAAGGTCGCCCTTGGACGAAGGTGCGGAAGATCAGATGTATGTGATGTTTGATGGGGCCCCCGGTGGCAATTGGGATGTCTGGAATTGGCGAGTAGTAACGACCGGGGGAGCTCATTTTGCTGAAGGAGCCAGTTGGAGCGGCAGTGCTTTAACTAACGATGCAAAAGGAACCGGAGCATCGTTTGTGATCGCCAGAGAGAATCAACCGATTGCCGGAGACGATCCAACCTATGCTCACGAAGATACAAGCGATTTCCATGGATACTTGCTTTTCGACACGGCCAAGATCAGTAGAAGCGATACTATTATTACTGCTGATGAAGATACGGTTTTCTGGCATGAGACAAGTAAATGGGAAATCGGTCAGAAAATACCGGGATTCTATATTGACAACTCCATTAACGCTCCCGGGATTACCGAGGGAAACCTTGGCAGTCGCTGGGATATCCGCACGGTCTCACATTACGATTCCTCGTCTACCCAGTATACGCTCGTCCTTCATCGGAAACTGGATACGGACTACAACGAAGATATTGATCTCTCTGCTGTAGATTCGGTCAAAGTTCGGTTAGGTATTCTAAATGACGAGAGATATCTGATAACCGGTAGTGCCAACCGTGGCTTCTCTGAAGAATTCTGGATCAAGTTCTAAGACCGCTTTGCAGTGCATTCTGCTAAGATTATCTACGTCAAAAGACGCATAAAGAGGTCAGTTCGCTACTGCGGACTGACCTTCTCTTTTTCAGTGCTATAATCGTCAAGAGAAACTGTACGCAACGAAAAAACCGCTGCGAATATCACAGCGGCCTCTCGGTAGATTTTTTGTTGGCAGTGGTTATTCGTAAACGGAAATGCGTTTACCGCTGCGGCCAACCCGTTCAAACTTCACGACGCCGGTGATCTTAGCGAACAAAGTATTGTCCGAGCCTAATCCGACATTGTATCCAGGCTTAAGTCTTGTGCCGCACTGGCGGACAATGATCGATCCCGCTGGAACCGCCTGGCCATCAAAGACTTTGACCCCGCGACGCTGG
The DNA here is from genome assembly GCA_019038695.1 of Candidatus Zixiibacteriota bacterium. Classification (NCBI taxonomy): domain Bacteria; kingdom Pseudomonadati; phylum Candidatus Zixiibacteriota; species Candidatus Zixiibacteriota bacterium. The sequence continues at coordinate 28,654 of JAHOYZ010000002.1, read as the reverse complement.
GCATTTGAATCACGGCCGTTCTTGGAAGAACCGACACCTTTTTTGTGTGCCATAACGAACCTCTAAAGAAACTCATTTGTTTTCGTTTTCAGTCTGGGTCTACACCCACCAACTGTTATCGGCCAGTGACAGCACGACAACAGCCTTATATGATACACAAATTGTCACCGAGCGCAAGCGAAATCTACAAGTGAATATTCTACCGAAAGTTATGTGCATTGAGCAAAATCCTGCCCAACAGCAGCAAAACCTCACTCCCGACTATCCGAAATATACCTTGCACCGCGATTCTGATCGGTTATATTTTTTGTGAATTAACAGAATTGGCCCTGTTCAGTTTTTGAGCAGCAGGCCGATAGAAACAGGAGAGATGTTATATAGTGAATTGGCCAATACTTATGACCGGTGCCGAGGGCGCCGGCGGTGGCGGTGGGATGTTTACGCTGGTATGGTTCGGACTCATTTTTGTCCTGATGTACCTGCTGTTGATCCGACCCCAAAGAAAGAAGCAGAAGGCGCATGAGACCCTGCTTCAAGAGTTAAAGAAAGGTGACAAGGTGGTAACCAGCGGCGGTATGTTTGGAACCATATTCGCCATCGATGAAGAGCGCGGACGAGTCGTCATAAAAATCGGCGAAACCAAGTTCGAGTTCCTCAAATCGTCGATTGCCGCCCGAGTAGACACCTGAGGTAGTTTAAGGAGTTACTGTGGCCGAGCGACCGATCGTCATTTACGGCGACCCGGTATTGCGGAAAGTCTGCGATCCGGTTGACGAGATCAACCAGGAAATCAAAGACCTGGTGTCGGATTTGACCGACGCCCTGAAAAAAGCTCGAGGTCTGGGGCTGTCAGCGCCTCAGATCGGTGTATTGAAGCGTGTATTCATTGTGGATTTAACAACGATTGACATTACCGCTTCCCTCAAAATTTTTATTAACCCGGAAATTGTGGAAGTCAGCGAAGAAGAGGCTGAATATGAAGAAGGATGTTTGTCTTTTCCGGGATTGTATCAGAAGATTTTCCGCCCTGCCAAGGTGAAAGTGCGGGCGACGGATCTTGAAGGCAACCAGTTTGAAATGGAAGCCGAAGGCATGAGTGCCAGGGCCATACAGCATGAGTATGACCATCTTGAGGGAACCCTGTTTATTGATCGTATGTCGTCTTTGGCCCGGACGATGGCAAAGGGCCGCCTGAGAAAACTCAAAGAAGTTTCCTGAGGATCGCTTCACACTTCCGCATCGGCTGTTTCCGTCCCACTACGGACGCTCAGCATCACAGTAGACATACCCAATGAGACTTGTTTTCATGGGCACGCCGGGGTTTGCCTGCAAACCACTGGCCTGTCTGGCAGAAAGTAAACACGAGCTTGTGGCTGTGGTCACCGGTCCTGATGAACCAACATCGCGAGGTCGAAAAACGCTCCCGACAGCCGTTTGTTGCGAAGCGATTGAGCACGGATTGCCGGTGTTCAAACCTGCAAAGCTCAAGAGCAGAAAGCTGAGGGAGTCGCTGGCAGAATTGCGACCGGACTTGTTTGTAGTGGTGGCCTTCAAGATTCTGCCGCAGAAGCTCTATACGCTGCCGCGTCTGGGCTCGATCAATATTCATGGTTCCCTGTTGCCCAAATATCGCGGTGCCGCCCCGATCAATTGGGCCTTGATTAACGGTGAAAAGGAAACCGGCTTGACCAGTTTTGTCCTCAACGATACTGTGGACACTGGAGACATCATTCTGCAGGAAAGAGTGGCGATTGAGCCGGACGACAACTTTGATTCCCTTTATGCTCGGATGTCGGACCGATGTGGGCCATTCCTGCTCCAGACACTCGATATGCTGGACAAGGGCGACTTCGTGCCGGTGATACAGGATCATTCGCTGGCCAGTCCTGCGCCAAAGATCACCCCCGAAAACGCCATGATCGATTTCGGATTTCCCGCCCACAATGTCACCAATTTTGTGCGTGGGTTGTCATCGGTGCCGGGTGCTTATACTTTTTTCCGCGGTAGACGGATGAAGGTGCTGGAGTGTTCAAGCACCGACATGAGTATGATCGACGAGAAGGGCTCGTCAGAGAGGCCGGGGTCGATCATTAAACACAAGAGAAAGCTGCTGGTTCGGTGCGCCGGATCGGTGGTTGAGATATCAAAAATTATGCCCCAGGGCAAGAAAACGATGGATGGTACGTCGTTTGTCAATGGCTACCATCCCGCAGAAGGGGAATGTTTCGGCGAGTTGCCGGAACAGATAGAAAGCAAATTATGAAAAAAGAGATTCTAATCAACTCAACCGACTATGAGCGACGAGTCGCCATGATCGAGGATGACCTCCTGGTTGAGTTACAAGTTGAACGCCCAGACAGCGACCGTATGGTCGGTGATATTTACAAAGGCATTATCAAAACCGTTCTGCCCGGAATGGGCGCCGCCTTTGTCGATATCGGACTGCCAAGAGCGGCTTACCTTCACTCGTCCGACATAGGCAAAGACTACGGTTCTTCCTACGATCCTGACGGTGAAGAAGAGGCTCCTGCCGAAATCGTGCGCAAACGCAAACGGGAGCGAATCGAAGCTGTCCTGAAGAGAAACCAGGAGCTTCTGGTTCAGGTCATAAAAGAACCAATCTCCACCAAAGGCCCCCGGATTACATCGGAGATATCTATTCCCGGTCGCTATACCGTCCTGGTGCCGAATGATGACCATATCCGAATGTCCAAGAAAATCACCAACTGGGGTGAACGCCGTCGGCTGAAAAAAGCTGCCGCGCCGGACAGACCGGAAGGATTTGGCCTGATTATCCGCACTGAAGCTGAGGGCAAGGAGGAGCGTGAATTACGGGCTGATATCAAGCGCGGTCTTAAGCTCTGGGCCAAGCTCAAGAAAAAAGCCGATAGTTCTTCCGCTCCCGCTCTGATCCATAAAGAAGCCGATATTGTGGTATCGATGATACGCGATGTGTTCACCGACGACGTCGAGCGTGTTCTGATCGACAACAAAGCGGATTACAAAAGAGTCATCAGCTTCACCCGCCAGGTAATGCCCCATCTCAAGGACAGGGTTGAGTTATACAAAGGTGCTCAGCCGCTGTTTGATATGTACGATCTGGAAACCGAGATCGACCGCATGATGGACAATAAAGTCTGGATCAAACGCGGAGCATATCTGATTATTGACCAGACTGAGGCGATGGTAACTATTGACGTCAATACCGGTCGCTACACGGGTGGTAGAGACCAGGAGACGACGATTTTTCAGACCAATATCGACGCCGCCCGAGAGATCGCGCGTCAGATTCGTCTGCGCGACATTGGAGGTTTGATTGTCTGTGATTTCATTGATATGTATAGTCGGGAGAACCGGCGCAAGCTACACGAAGAATTCCAGAAGTACTTCCAGCCGGATCGAGCCAAGGGTGCGATAAACCCGGTTACCGAATTCGGGCTGGTAGAAATGACTCGGGAACGTGTACGCCCTTCGCATATGCAGGCTCTCTCCGATCCCTGTCCTACTTGTGGTGGTCGGGGGCGTATTGTCTCGAAAGAAACCCTGGCGACCAAGATCGAACGCTGGTTCCTGCGAGCAAAAGCTGGGGCCAAATACCATCGTTTCAACCTCGTCGTCAGTCCGCATCTGGCCGAGGCAATGGTTGACAACGGCACCAATCGTATCGAGCGCGTTATGAAAATAAACAAATTCAAGATCAATGTCGTGCGCGATACCACTATCCCGGTCCAGGAATACCGTGTTTTCGACGCGGAAACAAATCAGAATATCACGGAAGAATACCTCAGCTAAGTATCACACCGGGAGTGGCTCACGCTGCTCCCGGTATTTCCACGCTACGGCGTTTCAGTGGGCGTCAGACGCCCTCGTCTGCCCCATTTGTTCCCGGTCACTCCACGCTACGGCGTCCTTCGCATAAAGCAAAAAAGAGACCCTTGCCCCCACAAAAGAGTGGCGTTTCGACCCCGAATGTTGCTATATTGTGACTGGGATGAATTCGAAGAATCAATTACAACGGGAGATTGAGGTCAAACTCGATCTCGAATCGTTCACCAATTACCTGAAATTCGTCGGGTTTATCGGGCAGTTGGACAATGAGGTGCGTCAGGTCAACTGCTTCTTTGATACCGAAGATGGTGTCTTGTCGGGCAGTGGTTGGGCGTTGCGAGTACGGACCGAAGCCCAGACCGGGCTGGTCACACTCAAAGGTGACAATTCAGGGTCGGACAAAGTCGCGATCAGGGATGAAATAGAAGCGTCGATTCCGTTTGAAATTGCCGGCGATGTGATAGCTCTCAAACACGACATCCTTGATCTCGATATTGCTCCGATTGTTTATGTCAAAGAGAAATTCGGACAGATCAGCCTGGCTCGACTGGTACGGTTTGAGAATCATCGTCAGCGTAAAGAGTTCCAGTTGGGTGATCATACGTACACGCTTGAAGTAGACACTACGACTTATTCTGATGGTTCGGTAGGTTATGAACTTGAGGTCGAGTTACCGGATGAAGACCGCCTTGATGGTGTGCTCAATGATCTCCGCCGCATGTTTTCTTCTTTGTCGATTCCGTTTACACACCAGACCACCTCCAAATTCGCCAGGGCGCTGAAAAGGGTGGGGGAGTTTTAGCAGGGGGTGTTGGTGGCCCACAGCTTGCTGTGGGATCAGTGAGCATATAGACTGTCTTGATGAATAGAATTTTGTAGGTCAAGCGGCCTGCCTCTTGATTATCTCGACGATGTTGTCAATGTCAAGTGGACAGGCGGCTTGACCCACATGACTAAAAGAAATAGTGTCGGTCGCATATTACAGGGGCAGAAAACGATGAGTCTTGGTCTACATAGAGATTGCGTAAAGCGACTTTCAGAGAAGATAGCAGATTTGCTCGCACAGGTGAAAGTTAAGAATCGGGTGTTTCTTGACTGGGAGTCTGCCGTAACTTTGATTCGGGCTGAGTCAATAATGCCTAAGAGCGGCGACTTGACAAGGGTGTTGGAAGAATACGTGGGTGAGACACCTCTCTTCAGTTTTCTCTATAATCATCTATCAGAGCGGCTTGCCAAGACCCAAGAATACGACTCGAGCTCACTATCGTTATTGCTACAAGAGCTAAAGGGATATGAAGATCTCACAGCAATCGCACAACGGTTGGTCTCCGATTTTGAGTCATTACCTTGGGATTATTGTCTGACGATAAAGTTCGATAATCGTTTTGGTGATTTCTTTGCGCGTACATTAAAGGAGTATTCGCTCGGAGATTCTGTCCGATTAGTAAGCCCGGATGACACCTTTGAGAGAGATTTTCCCCTCGGCGATGATGTAGGGACAAACGATGCTCCGTCCCTTGGTGACCTTGTTGGCATCCCTGGGACAGGTCCCCGAAAGTGGGATCAATCATCTACCTATATTCAAGTAAGTGTAGATGGTTTCATGGGATCATTCCTGACGACTGGAGCGATCTCTAGGGCTACCTCTCTGTTGAAGGCTTTCTGTGGAATGGGGATTGCCTTGCAGTTGTTCGAGGTGAAACATACCTATCGACTTGCTCCAACCAAATTACGGTATACTATTCATCATTCTGAAACTGGCATATGGGTAATGGATCGGAGCGGTGTACTGGAGGCGACCGTATCGGATACTTATCGTGACTTGTGTTTTCGATATGCTGGTGAAGATGAACAACTTGACAGCAAATGGGTCGAATGGGTAAAGGGGAGGTTAGACAAAATAAAATGCGCATTTGAGAACCCGGAAAGAGCTCGGAAGCTCTTGCTGGCGAGCCAGTGGCTCTTTGATAGTTTGGGCGGGACTAACGAACTACTATCATTCGTACAGGCTATGGTAGTACTGGAAATTCTACTCGGCAGCAAAACAGATTCCGAAGCAACGGGCCTCGGTGCCCTGCTAAGGAATCGCTGCGCCTACCTGATTAGCAAAACTCACCAGCAGCGAGAGGATATTCAGGTTATGTTTAAGGATATCTACGATGTTCGGTCTAAAATTGTGCATTCCGGCAAGAGCAACCTGAATATGCGCGAACGAGAATTATTCACTCATCTGCAGAGGATGTGTCGAAGGGTTATTCAGGAGGAAGTTGAACTATTGGTGGGGGATGAACGGAAGAACAAGTAATCTAGATACTTCACCTCCTACATTGGGATCGGCATAAACACCTAGGATGTAGGTTATCACTGAAAAAACAGGCTTGCCTGTCCACACTTCCCCTACAGCTTCACCCTTGTTTCTTTCCCCATCCCCTTCGGTATGACACAAGCACCAAACAGACAAAAACCAATTCATATCCAAAAGCAATACGAAAAGTGCCCCATATTCACTACAATTTCACCGCTTGAAACTATAAGCAAATTCGTCTTACGCACCCAATGCCAGGGAGTTACACCATAACACAAAACGCATATTACCAAACAAAGCCATTTTGAGCCAAGCACCTAATTATGAATTATGTAGCGGCAGACGAGGGCGTCTGCCGCCCATGAGATCCGGCCCAAACACCTATGAAAGGGCACCCATGAAACGTAACAAGGAATAGTGTTAGCATGATTGAGCCGGGCACTCGATGGGAAAGCCGCAAGCAAACAGGCAGAGGTGTTAAGATAAGCATAAAAAAAGGCCGGACAGAGCCGGCCCAAAGTCAGCCTGTTTTAATCCGCTGACCTGATGTCGTGCGAGGATGTTGTCCTCTTAACCAGAACAGTATCAAATTATGTGCCGGCAGCGTAAGTGGCAGTCTATCACCAACATAAGGTTCAACGTTTGTGTCGAACGTATGGGTTGTACCCCATACTTTTTTGGACAAATTCTCCTTTCCTGTTTTGGAAGAGAAGACAAAATCAGGCAGAGTCGGTTTCAAACTTGATTCCTCAAACGACGCCTGATAGCTTCGGCCCAAGAATATGAAACATACTTTGTCCGAAAGGAATTAGCATGTCTGATTTCCAATTCATCCACGCCCGGCAGATTCTCGACAGTCGCGGCACTCCCACTGTGGAGGTGGACGTAATCCTCTCCGACGGTTCTCTGGGGCGGGCAGCGGTCCCCTCGGGAGCATCAACCGGAGCCCATGAAGCGGTAGAGCTTCGCGACGGGAACAAGAAGTTCTTTTTCGGCAAAGGTGTGACCAAAGCGGTCGCAAATGTAAATGAGAAGATTGGGCCAGCGTTGATGAGAGACGATATTGATCCGTTTGACCAAGTGTCGTTGGACAACTTTCTCATCGATCTCGACGGCACCGAGAATAAAAGCAAGATGGGCGCGAATGCCATGCTGGGTGTGTCGCTGGCTACTGCCAAAGCGGCCTCTGAATCACGCGGAAGATTCCTCTACGAATATATCGGGGGCTGCAATTGCAAGATTCTCCCGGTGCCTATGATGAACATCATTAACGGCGGTAAACATGCCGACAACAACGTCGATCTACAGGAGTTCATGGTCATGCCGGTCGGGGCGAAGTCTTTCAGCCAGGCGTTGCAGATGGGTGTCGAGATATTTGGTCATCTCAAAAAAGTCCTGGCCGCCAAAGGATACAACACTGCTGTTGGAGATGAAGGCGGTTTTGCACCCGACCTCAAGTCGAACGAAGAAGCGCTTGAAGTCATCATGAAGGCTATTGGCAAGTCTGGCTACGAACCCGGAAGTCAGATTCGAATTGCTCTTGACCCGGCCTCGACCGAGTTCTATGACGCTAAGACCAAAAAGTACGTCCTGGCCGCTGAAGGCAAGAAGCTGGATTCGTCGGCGATGGTGAAGTTCTATGCTGATCTCTGTAAGAAGTATCCCATAATCTCTATCGAAGACGGTCTGGCCGAAGACGACTGGGATGGTTGGGCGGAAATGACAGCCGAAATGGGAGACAAAATACAGATCGTCGGTGACGATTTGTTTGTCACCAATCCCAAACGACTGGTCCGCGGTATCGCAGAGAAAAGCGCGAATTCGATTCTTATCAAACTGAACCAGATCGGTACTCTTACCGAAACTCTGGACACCATCGACATGGCGCATAAGGCCGGGTTCACGGCCATTGTATCGCATCGATCGGGCGAAACCGAAGACGCGACTATCGCCGATGTCGTAGTGGCCTCAGGAGCCGGACAGATCAAAACCGGTTCGCTTTGTCGTTCGGATCGAATCGCCAAATACAATCAGCTGCTTCGGATCGAAGAACAGATCGGCTGTGTAGCGGTCTTTCCGGGTCTGAAAGCTTTCGGAAGTCTGGCGATATAGAAGGCAACCGGTATCGATATTTTCGACCGTGAAAATTGGGTTGGATTGAAATGGCCACTCTGTAACATGAGTGGCTGTTTTCTATGTTTGAATATTGGTAAACATCCCGCCCGCCGGTCAGGTTGCAAGCAAGCAACCAGGGCTTTCAGGGCTTGTACGCAAGCACAAACCAGCGCACTCTGAAATTGACTTTGCATCAACATAGCCAGATATTGCGACATGTTCGTGGATTATGTCAAAATTGAGGTGGCAGCCGGCAACGGCGGTCATGGATGCGTCTCTTTCCATACCGAAAAGTTTGTCCCCAAGGGTGGTCCCGATGGGGGTGATGGTGGTCGGGGGGGAGATATCGTTGTTGTGGCCGATCCGCAATTGACCACCCTGCTCGACTTCCGGTACAAGCGAAAGTACAAAGCCATCAACGGCAAACCCGGATCGGGCGGACTAAAAACAGGCAAATCCGGACAACATACCGTACTGAGATTGCCGGTCGGGACGCTCGTCAAGAATCTCGAAACCGATGAGCTGATACTTGACCTCGACGAACCGGGAATGCAGGTTGTGCTGGCCAAAGGCGGCAAAGGCGGTCTCGGCAACGACCACTTCAAGTCACCCACCAACCAGGCACCGCGTAAAGCGACCAATGGCAAACCGGGTCAGGCGTTCCATCTCGGATTGGAACTCAAGCTGTTGGCCGATGTTGGTCTGGTAGGACTGCCCAACGCTGGTAAGTCTACGATTCTCGCTTCTTTTTCGGCGGCCCGTCCTAAGATTGCCGATTATCCGTTTACAACCCTGGTACCCAATCTTGGCATTGTCAGGTTGCGCGAGTTCAAGTCGTTTGTGATGGCTGATATTCCGGGATTGATCGAAGGGGCATCTGATGGAAAAGGATTGGGGCATCAGTTTCTCAAACATATCCAGCGAACACGCCTCATTGTATATATCATTGATATCAATGATGAATCTATCGAGGAAACACTTGAATTGCTCAAGCAGGAACTGAGAAGTTTCGACCCGGCCCTGCTCCGGCGTCCTTCGATAGTCGTTATCACAAAATCGGATACAGTCAGCGACGAGGACCTAAAAGAGATTTGCAACGAGTGGCCGAATGACTATATTCCATTATCGGCCGTTGCACGAAAGGGAGCCGACCGGTTTCTTCAAACGATAGAGCGAGCCCTTGATGGACAGTAAGCGGCAACAACGACTAATCGAAACCATTGGGTTGCTGTCGATTCCCGGTGTAGGACGCGGGCGTTTCGGTAAACTGATCCGTGTCTTCGGATCGGTATCAGAGGTGCGCAAGGCATCATTTACCAATCTCTGCTCTGTAAATGGAATATCCCGCTCACTGGCGGAAGTGATTGCGGCACAATTTGACGAAAGCAAGGCAGCCGAGATTGCAAAACGGGTAGAGCGCCTGGGATGGTCGGTACTGTTTCCAGATGATGATACCTATCCACACGCCCTGAGCACTATCGCTTCCGCACCCCCTTTGCTGTTTCGCAAGGGTCTACCGGCCAAACCTGATGACCACATGATAGCAATTGTCGGTACCCGCCATCCGAGCGAGAATGGACGTTTGTTCGCCTTCAATTTCGCCAAACGGCTGGCTGCCGACGGTATTGTGATCATTTCGGGCATGGCTGAAGGTATCGACACCGCTGCTCACATGGGGGCAATCGAAGCCGGAGGGCGTACGGTAGCAATCTGGGGGAGCTCGTTGGATCATGTATACCCGACCACCAACAAGCAGCTGGCTATGGATATTGCTACCTCCGGTGCCACCTACTCCGAGTACTTCCCAGGTACCCGTCCTGACCGTGCTCACTTTCCCGAGCGCAACCGGATCATATCGGGTTTCTCCGAAGGAGTCGTCGTCGTGGAGGCGGGACGGAAATCCGGTGCCCTGATTACGGCTACCCTTGCGCTGGAGCAGAACCGAGAGGTTTTCGCTGTCCCTGGTTCACCGGGAGTAGGCACCAGCATTGGAACCAACGAACTCATCAAGAAAGGCGCGTCCTTGATCACCTCCGTGGATGACATCTATAGCGAATTGCCAACTCTGCGCGGTGAAGTAGTGGCGCGACAATTCAAGACGCTGCCGGACTTGACCGAACCCGAACGCAGGATTATGGAGTTGGTTACATCCGATCCTATTCAAATTGACCAGATTTCCCGGACGGCACAGATACCCATTGAAGAAATAACCCAATATCTTCTGGCGTTGGAGCTGAAGGGAGTCATTCGGGAACTGTCGGGAAAGCGCTTTGTCCTGGCCGAAGAGTTCGCATGCTAAAGAAGACTGCTACCATTGTTAATCGCCTTGGTCTGCACGCCCGCCCCTCAGCGGCTCTGGTCAGCACTGCCTCGCGGTATGAAGCGACCGTTTTTCTGACCAGAGATCATCATTCAGTCAACGGCAAATCGATCATGGGGGTTATGACTCTCGCGGCCGAATTGGGCTCGGAGCTGATAATCGAAGTCGATGGACCTGACGAAGAGGAAGCGATGCAAGCGATTTTAGATGTGATCGCATCCGGCTTCGGCGAAATGGACTGATATTCCCCTTGCCTTTCTTTTGACCCTTCGGTTATACTGCATGGCTGTGAAAATGTTAGTGAAAGCTTGGAGTGCGATAGGATATGAGCGGCAAGAGAAAGGTCATAGAAGGAGTGTCGATTTCCAGCGGTATCGTGCTGGGGACATCCTTTGTAGTATTGCCGGGTGATTTTCATGTCACAAAAACACCTGTCCCAGTCTCCCGAGTAACCGCCGAGACCGACGCTCTTGACCAAGCCATCGAAGCAACTATCGAAGAGCTACGCCAGATGCGGGCATCGGCCCTGCGCAAGGCAGGTGGCCCGGTGGCGAAAATCTTTGATGCCCAATTGCTTATCGCTGGCGACTACGAATTCCTAAAATCAGTCAAGAATCGTATCCGCTCCGATAAACGTAATGCCGCATTTGTATACAACCAGGCGATCAGCGAAGCCACTGCCCCGTTGAAGCAATCATCCGATCACTATTTGAGTCAGATGGCTATCGATATCGAGGCGGTTGCAAGTAAAGTACTTTCGCACCTTTGCGGTAGTGAAACAAAGCTAAGGAAACTCCCGCCCAACACAATCGTTGTCAGCCGGGTTATTACTCCCAACGATATCATAGCATATCGTGAGATGAAAGCCGTAGGATTCGTCGCCGGTGAAGGAGGCACGGATTCGCACATGGCCCTTATTGCTCGGTCGTTCACCCTACCGGTCGTATTGGCACGAGACGACCTGAAAGCGATCCCCAACAGTTGTCGTTTGATTGTTGATGGTACTTCCGGCGAGATTATTGTCTCTCCGACCAGTGAAGAATGGAGCGAATATCAGCGGCGTCGCAAACGTCAGGGACCAACCCTTCTGAAACGAATCAGAAAACTCAAGGTATTTCCTCCGGTAACCACCGACGGTCGTGAGATCGGCATCGCCGCCAACCTGAGCTTACCCGGACCGGCCGACGACCTTCTGGCCGAACAACAGATTCCGGTTGGTTTGTATCGGACGGAGTTTCTCTGTTTGGCCCATCGCAAGATGCCAGACGAGGAGACACAGTACCAGTATTATAGTGCCATTGCCCAGAAATTTGCACCAGCGCCGGTAACACTGCGCGTTTTTGACCTCGGATATGACAAACTTTCGCCAGAATCAAATTGGCCGACTGAGGACAATCCGGCTCTGGGCTGGCGTGGCATTCGCGCTTTACTGGATATGAGCACCGTTTTCAAGACTCAGATACGGGCCATACTGCGTGCCTCCACGCGCCGCAATCTCAGGATTATGCTGCCGATGATATCAGATCGCTCTGAGATTGACCGGGCCAGGAGGCTTATCTCTCAAGTCAGGCTCGGGTTGCGCCGCAAAGGTATCGATCATGACTCTGACATAAAGATTGGTATCATGATAGAGGTTCCTTCGGCGGCGATGACAGCTGCGACACTTATCAAGAGAGCAGATTTTGTTTCGCTTGGAACCAACGACCTGACCCAGTATGTCCTGGCTGCCGATCGTGGGAACCGCCGCGTCGCCGGTCTGTACAACCCCCTCCATCCGGCTGTGCTGAGCATGGTTCGAATGGTAGTGGATGCCTGTCACGATGATGGTGTCCCGGTAGCAGTGTGTGGCGAGTTGGCTGGAGAAATATTGGCCGTACCGCTTCTGATAGGGATGGGAATTGATACCCTCTCCATGAGTCCCAACCGTATCGTAGATGTTTGTCGGACAATAAAAACAATCGACTCAACCGTTATGCGTCATATGACCAGATCAATACTTGCGGCCGAGTCACCAAACGCGCTGATGGATCGTCTTTACGATCTGGAAGCGGCACAAAATAATAGACAAATCAAGACATAGAATACATATGAGGATTGATACATTGAGTATTCTCGACGACGTTGATCAGATCAGGGCGATGGATCCGAGTAATATGTACAATAGCATCTTCGACTTTGCCGAGCAGATGGCTGACGCTCTTAAGATCGGCAAAATGTGGAAAGTGGACCCGGTTGATTTCTACGGGATCAAAAACATAGTAGTGGTCGGCATGGGTGGCTCCGCCATTGGTTCGGAAATCCTGCGCAGCTTCCTCGCTTCCAAGCTCATGGTGCCCTTTGATATTTGCCGGAACTATGTGCTCCCGGAATATGTCGATGATGAAAGCCTGGTTATTGCCTCCTCCTACAGTGGCAACACTGAAGAAACTCTGGCAGCGATTGAGGATGCGATCGAACGCAAAGCTATGCTGGCGACCATAACGACCGGTGGTATGCTCGCGGACCTGGCCAAGCTCAATGAAATCCCTATGGCCAAATTACAGACTGGTTTCCAACCACGCGCCGCCCTGGGATACTCGATCGTTCCGATGTTGATATTCTTTGAGAAAATAGGCCTGGTGAAGGACATGATCAAGGAAGTCGAGCATACCATCACCGCCCTTCAGGAATATCGCGAGAAATACATCGAGGACAACGACACTACAACCAACCCGGCCAAGCTCCTGGCAGAAAAGTTGTGTGGCAAGATTCCAATTATATACTCCGGACCGACTATCACCGATGCGGTGGCCTTACGCTGGAAAGGGCAGTTTTGTGAAAATTCCAAGACGCTAGCCTATATCAATCAATTCGCCGAACTCAACCACAATGAATTGGTGGCCTGGTCGGACAACATCGCACCGCACAAGGATCATCTGGTCGTAATCCTGCTCCGTGATATGAATGATCATCCACAGATCAGAGCTCGGATGAACATCGTCAAAGACATAATCCTGCAACAGGAAGTAGAAGTTATTGATGTTCATTCGCGTGGCGAACGGCTACTGGAACGAATACTGAGCCTTGTCCAGTTAGGTGATTTCACTTCGTACTATCTGGCCATTATCAACAAAGTCGATCCCACGCCGGTAGCTGTTATCGAAGCCCTCAAACAGGCGCTCAGGAACAGCCATTAGCAGGCGTTGCTTGCTTTTTGACAATCTGTGTAGCCGGCTCAAATTCGTTTGGGCCGGCACGCATCGCCTGCTTTCTGGCTAACGCGCAGAGCTGCTTCCCTAACTGGATGAAAAAACAGGTACCGACTGTCGAGACCGAAGAAGATTTCGACCTCAGAACATCAAATCGCGGAGTACCTGGGAACAAAGGGATGAGGTGTATGTTGGATAATTTATGGTGCTAAGACCTGAAACACGGATTGAAGACTACATTCAGGACCACCCCGATCTGGTAGGTTTCTTGATCCAGCACAACCTTCCCTGTGTCGTGTGTGGGGAACCATTCTGGGGCACCCTGGCTGAACTGGCCGACCAGAAAGGGTGGGATGAAAACCGCCTTATGGATCTGATAAGTGATTTCAACAAGTTACTCCCTTAACCACTATCCAGCAACCTACGTGCTTGTTTGGGGAGTCGATCACTAGCAGGGAAGTTGACCGGTCTGTTGAGTGAACTATCTGGCTATCGAATCGATGAAACCGTCGCAGCCGCTAATCCAGATCGAGTTTGAGTCTCATGATTTCAATGCGAGTGTCAAGACGCCTCGCATCTTCGCCCTCATAACCGTTTAGTTCTTTAGTTCGCTCATAGTAAAACAGGGCGGAGTCGTATTGTTGTTTTTGTTCAAAGACGGAGGCAATACCATATATTGCGCGATCAAATCCGATGGAATACTCAATTGTCTGGCGGTAATAATTGAGTGCGTCGTTCAGGTGACCTTCAGACTGAGCAATCCGTCCCAGATTATAATTAAATATTGGATGGGTCGGATTCACCTCCATGCCACGCAAGTAAATCTGTTTTGCTTCCTGAGGGCGATTGTGCCACAGGTGAGTTTGGCCCAGTTCATCGTAAACCATTAAGTTATCCGGCAGGATATCCAAAGCTTTCTCGAGTTCCATAACACCGGGTCCATACTTGCCGTGCTGAAGTAACGTCTGACCCACCAGTGAATGAAACTGAGAGCGATTGCCAGTCGAATCGACTTGGCCTCCCCAGTTTAGAACAACTACAAGTAAACCAAAAAGACCGATACCCCCCCAAAAACGTCGTCTGTTTCGAACGGCCATTGATCCCAACCGACCTATCGCATAAACAGCAAACATGACAGCTACGGGGATGACCGGCTGCCGAAACCTGGCACAAACAAAAAAAGCGCTGATTACCAATGCATACAAACCTATGGCATGAATCGGGACCACGATATTTTTCCGATTCCTATAACCGAGAACACCACCTACGAGTGCTAATGGGAACAACAATCCGGAAGGGAAATTAATCAAGAATGACCAAAGCGTGATGGACATGTAAGAGCTATATTGCCGGGCATAGTAGAGAGGACGGTTGTTAAATATCTCAGAACCGTGCCAAAACATATAGAATTTCTTGGCCATGAGTGTCAGCCACCTCAGAGGTTCATGGAATATGTCCTGGTATGCACTGGTGTACCAGTAGCTTGAGACTTCCCCCTGAGAAAGTTCACGGCCGATCTGAAACTCGGCCTCATCAAGGGACGAAGTCCAGATGTTGTCGTTATAATCACCAATCCGAAGGTTTGGTCCCGGAGCACGAACCGTCAAGCCATCACTGGAGGCCGAATTGCCGATGTAGAAATTGATTCCCCCCTGAGTTGAAATAGGTACGAATTCCCCGCCGACGAAGTAGTTGAAAGCAGTGACCGGCAGAACCGGAATCAGCATCGCGAGCACCAATAGAAAGCTGCGACGAACAGTGCGTTTAAGTCCGGTTCGACCGAACTGTATTATGGACACCAGTGGATACACGATTACAAGCGGGATAATAGTCGGGCGGGTAATGGCTCCGATTCCCAAAACCAGTCCAGCAAGCACAACGTATTTAAGATCGTTGTCCGTCACCGCCCGGACAAGAAGGTATACAGTCAAGGTAAAGAGCAGAACAAATAACGATGTTATAAGGGGTTCCCCCTCGTAATATACAAGTGTGGGGTAGGCGACTACAACCAGGGCCGAGTACAAAGCAATGGTCGAGCCAAACAGGTGTCTAGCGAGGAAGTAACTGGTAAATCCCGTGAGCAAACCAATACCACCCTGCCATGCAATTACCGTCCAGGATGAAATACCTGATATGTGGTACCACAGAGCCAGAAGATGCGGATAGAGAGGTGCTCGGAAAAACGCAGTGGAGGTGGTATCACCGGACAGTATACTGGTTGCCCACGTGTGCAACACAAGACAGTCGGCGGAGTAAGCGCCCATGAAACCACTTGCCTCAAGTCCCCGGGCGTATGCTATTCGAATTAAAACACCGGCACCTGCGATCAGCAACAGGTGCAGTCCGGTTGGATACCAAGCATGAGAAGAAACAGTATTACACACTTTGCCAATCGACTTCAAGTAAGATCGCATAGTCGCAACATCCCTGACCAGAAGAAACCTGTTTCCTGTCAGTAATAAAGGTCGATTTCTTAACCGGACAAGGAAAAAGGGTTCACTGTTGCACCGCCCGGATTCTATCCTCGCCGATTAGTGGATCAGTTGCCATTGTGCGATCCGCCTCTCTTAATGTCCCTTCGTGCCCGTGAAGGAGGGATCGGTACACTCAGTTGCCTGGGAATGGGAATACTCGTAAAGAGATGAAACAAGCTGCTCATTTGTTCGTCCAATTATGTGTGGAAGCGAATAATTCACAGAGTAGTACACTTCCGATGTGTCAGAAATTTCAAGCGAATAACTATAGAGTCAAGTGCTCGGAGGATTAAGGATGGATAACATCACAAGGCGGAAATTCATTAGGATGGGGGCTCAGGGTGTTGCATTGGCGACAATCCCTGCAATCTTCAGGATCAATCCCGCTATGGCTTTTTCACCAGGTCTCAGTGAGAGCTCAGATCTTGACGATTACATGCGCCATTTTGGAGTTGATAGAGACTTGATCCGAAAGACAATGGGTCTCGCTCTTGAAAACGGCGGAGACTATTGCGATCTCTTCTTCCAGCATTCATCCAGCAGCTATGTCGCTCTGGAAGACGACATTGTCAATCGGTCGTATACGAATGTCGATTTTGGAGTTGGCATCCGAGTTGTTAAGGGAGACCAGACCGGGTATTCATTTACCGAGGAAATCACTCCCGAAGCGATGAAACTGGCAGCCAAGACAGCGGCCAGTATTTCTGCGGGAACTGCACCGGGAACTATTGCCAGCCTTGCTCTGTATCCGACTCCCGATTACTACCCAATCAAGACGAAATGGGAAGATGTCGGTATCGACCAGCGTATCCCGGCGGTCAACCGGATCAATGCTGCCATGCATGCTGCCGATAAACGGGTGATCAAAACCAGTGTCAGTTTCTCCGATAATAACTCCTACATTATGGTGGCAACTTCCGATGGTCGTATTGCCTGTGACTATCAACCGATGCTTCGAGTTTCCGGCTACTGTACTGCAGAGCAGGATGGGAAAAGAGAGAGCAACGGATTCGATCTGGCTGGCCGACGTGGTATTGAGTTTGTGACCAACGAATCTCTGGATCGAATTGGCTCTGAGGCGGTCAATCGCACAGTCAATCTTTTTGATGCGGTTATGCCCGAAGCAGGCGAAATGCCAGTTGTACTGGCAGCCGGAAGCTCCGGGATTTTATTGCATGAAGCCATTGGTCACGGGATGGAAGCAGACTTCAATCGCAAAGGGACGTCCATCTTCGCTGATAAGATCGGCAAGCCGGTAGCCGAGAAATTCGTTTCCATTGTGGATAACGGTAAGAATGCCAATGTTCGAGGATCAATCAATATTGATGATGAAGGTCAGGACAGTCAGGAGACATATCTCGTGAGGGACGGCATTCTCGAAAGCTACCTGCATGACAGAATCAGCGCCAAGTTCTACGGAGTCAAACCTACCGGGAGTGGGCGACGCCAATCCTTCCGCTTTGCACCGATACCGCGTATGCGCAATACCTACATGACGGACGGTCCTCACGAGGTCAAAGAAATAATCGGCAATGTCAAGAAAGGCATCTTTGTCTCACAGTTCACTAATGGTCAGGTAGATATCGGAGCAGGCGATTTCACTTTTTATGTGAAGTCAGGAAACTTGATTGAAGATGGGAAGATAACGAAGCCCATCAAAGACATCAATCTGATAGGCAACGGTCCAAACTGCCTGAAAAAAGTAACTATGGTCGCCAACGATATGGCCATGGCTGAAGGCGGCTGGACCTGTGGTAAGGGTGGTCAGGGAGTGCCGGTATCGATGGGACTTCCCACGATTCTGGTGTCATCAATAACGGTTGGCGGTATTTCGTGAGCAGCCAGACCATGACCTGGACAATAACCGATAGAACTGACACAAGGAATTGAGATATGGATACAAAAGGCAGATTGGAACTGGCTCACTGGGTAGCGAAAACGGCCAGAGCCGTTGGTGCCGCAGATGCGGCTGTAGACATTTACCGGTCTCGCAGTGTTGAAGTTGAATTTCGCGATGGGCAGCTCGATTTGGTTAAGGAATCGACCCAGAACTCGCTCAATATCGATGTTTATGTCGATGACAGGTTCTCGGGACATTCGACCAATGACCTTCGCCGTGATTCACTGGGTAGCTTTATCAAGAAGGCCGTGGCAATGACCAAGTACCTCGGGAAGGATGTATTCCGCAAACTTCCCGATCCGAAGTACTATAAGGATATCAAGGCGATAGATCTGAAGCTGGTTGATGATAGCTATGACAGTGTCGAGGCTGCTCAGAGAGTCAAGATGGCGAGGAACTTACAAGAACTGACAGCAGGCAAAAGCGACAAGATCATATCTTCCACCGCAGGATACTATGATGGCGACAATGAATCCATCAAGGTTCACAGTAACGGTTTTGAGGGTATCACACAGAGCACTGTGTTCTCAGTTGGCGTCCAGGTGACAATCGACGACGGTAATGGCGGCCGTCCAACCGATTGGGACTACGCTACTACGCGTTTCCTGAGTAATATACCTGATGCTGAAACGCAGGCTCAGGCTGCGGTTGACAGAGTGGTGGCGAAAGTTGGGCAAGCCAAGATCGAGTCCGGTCAGATGGATATGGTTGTGGTCAATCGGGCCGCCGGTAATCCGTTGTATGCGCTCTATGGACCGATGGGAGGGAGAGCCTTGCAGCAGAAACGCTCATTCCTCGAAGGAAAGCTGGGTGAGAAGATCGCTTCTGATCAGCTTACTGTGATTGATGATCCCTTTATCGAGCGTGGGTTGGGATCAAGGCATTACAATGGTGAGGGTATGGCAGCTCGAAAGCGCACTCTGATCGAAAAAGGTGTCCTTAAGGAGTTCCTTATCGATTGCTACTACGGTCGCAAGCTTGGAGTCGATCCGACTGGCGGTTCGACATCCAATGTTATCTTCACCTACGGCGACAAGTCGCTGGATGACTTGATTGCGGGAGTTTCCAAGGGCATCCTTGTCACCAGTTTCATTGGTGGCAACACGAACGGTACCACCGGAGATTTCTCGTGGGGTCTGATCGGTATGCTGATTGAAGACGGAAAAATCGTCAAACCGGTCAACGAAATGAACATTTCCGGTAATCTCGAAGGATTGTGGGGAAATCTCGTTGCCGTTGGCAATGATCCTTATCTGTACTCTTCTCTGAGACGTCCATCATTTCATTTTAAGGATGTTCAGTTCGCCGGTCTATAACCTAAGGTACGATTGCATTAAAATGAGAGTCTGCCTCGCTCCCGATACACATTTCGGGACGGGGCGGTTTCTTTTTCCCAAGCTACTACAATTCACGAACATTCAAAGAATCACTCCCCCACGCGCATGAGAAGCATGTACCCAATTCAAAGCGCTATCACTCTAATTCCGTTTGAAAACAGACGGCACGATTTCACTTGCCATCGTCGCCTGCTTCCCTAATTTGACCAGATGATGACCGTAGCTCAGGCGACCGTAAGATCAACCGCGAGGTTCAGTATGATTGTGAAGACCACAACACGAAGGATGATTCCGTCATGACCAACGAATTACGCTTTGATATTGCCGTTCAGCGTATCGCATACAAGGGAATGCAGAAAGAATACCCGGCCAGCAAAGACCGGATTATCGAGTTCAACCATCGTCATCGACCTGTGTTCGATCTCTACGACGTATCACTTCTTGAATCCAATGTCCTGTTGCTTGACGACAAGATCAACAGGGCTTCCAATCTGGGAGCGCTTCGTAATCGCAAGGTACGCGAGTCGGCCATATTTTCGGCAGCGCTCTCGGCCGTAGCAGTTGGTGTTCACGGTCGCGGAAGTCTCAACGACATACCCGAAGATCAACGCACCAAACAAGTAATCAACGAACTTAAGCGGGTCAACGACCGTACTGCAGCACAGGTTATGTCGGAAGTCCTGCAGGTGACCACCGAGACGTTACCAATAGGCGAAGAAGTATTAATCGAATCGACAATAACCGAAGGCGTGCGGGCCAAGCCTGGCAAAGAGGTTGGCGGCAATCCGACTATTGCTGTGGGGGCGTTGTTTGGAAAGGCTCACCACCGAGCAACCTATGGTGGGGATATGCCGAAAAACGTCTCTCTCCTTTCTATGGGTAATGACGTAATCGATGGAACTACCAAGTCGGTCAAAGGACTGCATTCGAGCCTGACAGCAATGTTCCTGATCGAGTCGCAAGTCAAACGCCATCTACCGGACATCTATGTTCAGAGGTGGATGAGCGGTGCTCATTTTGACGAGTTCAATCCTCGGGAAGCATCGGTCATTGATGCTGCCAAGATTATCGCCGACTCCTACGGACATTCTGACCTGAATCAACTTAGTTCTTTTTTCATTGATCGCAAACGTCACCACCCTGCAATGGATGCCCTCAACGATGCTGGCGTGGCTATCCCATATGATACCGATGGTGACCTTTTCCCTTCGCTTGTTCTGGGGCTGGACGGAGTAGATTTCCCCAATGGTCGCTGCCTCAATGCTATGATCGGCGAAGTTGGCGGCTCGGCAGAATGGGCCGTCGGGGTATTGCCGCTGGTGTGGCGGGGCGGACAGGCGCTGGGAATGATCACCAGTCATTCATCCCTGACTCGAAGGGGCGCCACGGCCGAGGAACTCTGGAACGATCGATTCCACTACACTGAAGAAGAACTGATAATGATCCAGGATGCACGTTTCCAGCAGAAGCCTTACTTCACCATCCATGACATTATCGAGAATCCATATTCTGGCGGAATAAGTGCTTTCGGATCCATCACCGATAGCTACTACCTCCCCTTCCTCAAGGGTGTGAAAGCCGACGAAGAAGCCGGAACGATTACTGTTACGGTATTGGTCATCAACTCTTTGGGCGTGACCGAATGTTGGCAGTTAAAGTTTAAGTGCAATAAAGGGCTCAAGCACACCATGAATAAATTGTGCTCCCCAAAAGTGGACATAAGTGCGTTGAGGGGGAAACAGCTTGAAGCGGCTATCGGACGAATGCTTGATGATAAAGCTCAGCGAGATCGGTATCGTATCTTCTTCAACAACGAGTATTACCCGGCTTCGGTCCCAATCAGGGATAAACTGGCTCTACTAGGCGGTGCGCTTGATGGACTGATTGAACGTGGCGCTTTGGCCGAAGTTGATCGCGAGATTGTGGACATCACCCGCCGCTTGGCGCCGGAATGGTGGGTCGACCCGGCGTCATAGTTGAAGAGTCTGGGGCTCGACCGAGCGGTAACTGTAGAAAAGTGACAGACTGACAGGGCGAACGAATCCAGTCGGAAGGCATGAAATAGACATTGTTTTATTCAGTTGTTTGGCTATATTGCCAAATAGCCGAAAGGTGGAAACAAGGAGATTTAATGGTTGATAGAAGGACACAGGCTCTGTTCGAGGCGCGGGCGGCCGTGATCAAAGCGATGGCCCACGCCACGAGACTTATCATCATCGACGAACTGGCCCGCCATGATCGTTGCGTACAGGAACTGACTGACATAATCGGCGCAGACGCATCAACCGTTTCCCGTCATCTTTCCATTCTCAGGGCAGTGGGCATAGTGGAGAGTGAAAAGAAAGGTCTGCAAGTATTCTACTCGCTTCGGGTACCGTGCGTGATGGATTTCTTTAAGTGCGTCGAATCGGTTATCAAATCCAACGTCGTGCAACAGGTACAACTACTGAAGAGTAAGGATTGATTGTGAATTTCAGGAACGAGTGGAAAGGCCTAATTCTCATTACAGGTGTGTTCCTTATCTTCTACTATCTGCCCTTCGACAGTGAACACCTTCAGCGGTCTCTTGGCGAAGCTCTTCTGCTGACGCAATGGTACGCTCGCGAACATGTTTTACTTTGTCTGATTCCTGCCTTCTTTATAGCCGGTGCCATAGGCACTTTTGTCAGACACGAGTCTGTGATGAAATATCTGGGTGACAGGGCCAACCGTATCGTGGCTTATGGGGTAGCTTCCGTTTCAGGGTCAGTTCTGGCGGTATGCTCCTGCACGATTCTACCCCTCTTTGCCGGGATCTATCGCATGGGCGCAGGATTGGGACCAGCGACGGCGTTTCTCTACGCCGGACCGGCGATCAATGTGCTGGCAATAATCCTGACCGCTCGTATTCTGGGACTTGAGCTGGGTATCGCACGAGCAGTTGGAGCTGTAGTATTCAGTATTGTCATTGGATTACTGATGCAATTGATCTTCCGCTCTGAAGAGGAATCAAAGATTCAAGCTCAGGAAGCTGAGTCCGAGGAAGATGTCCCACGCCCGTTGTGGCAGACGGCATCGTATTTTGCGGCGATGATTGCTATTCTGGTTTTCGCTACCTGGAGTGAACCGGACCGACAAGTCAGTTTTTGGTACAATGTTTATTCATTTAAGTGGGTGGCAACCGGTTTATGCTCTACTCTGCTGGGCGTGATGCTGGTATTATGGTTCCGATTGAGATGGTGGCTGGTTACTGGTGTGGGTGTTATAACCGCCGGCGTTGGCTTTTCACCAGCCGGACCGGTAGCTGCTTATGCAGTAGCAGTAGTTGGCCTTTCAGTAATAACCGCAACCAGCAAGGGAGAGGGCGAGGATTGGTTTTCTCAGACGTGGGGATTTGCCAAACAGATTCTGCCATTGTTGTTCTTCGGTGTCCTGATGGCAGGATTGTTGCTGGGTCGGCCTGATCAAGAGGGATTGATTCCCTCGGAATGGATCAGCCAGTCAGTAGGAGGGAATTCGCTGGGAGCCAACCTGTTTGCATCGGTGATAGGAGCCTTCATGTACTTTGCTACGCTGACCGAGGTGCCGATCCTCCAGGGCTTACTTGGTAGTGGGATGGGTAAAGGGCCGGCGTTGGCGTTGCTTCTGGCCGGGCCGGCGCTGTCGTTACCGAACATGCTCGTGATACGGTCTGTAATGGGAACGAAGAAAACAGTCGTGTTTGTTGTACTGGTCATTACTATGGCTACCATTAGTGGTATGATATTCGGAACATTATTATAAGGCGAGATGGAGTATGAAAAAGATCGAAATCCTTGGCACCGGCTGTCCCAAGTGTGACAAGCTCAAGTGTCAGGTTGACGAAGTGGCAGCAGAAATGGGGCTTGACTGTCAGGTAGAGAAGGTTAGTGACATTAAGAAAATCATGGCTTACGGTGTGATGATGACTCCAGCTCTGGTGGTCGATGGGGTCGTCAAGGTAACGGGCAAAGTACCCTCGGTCGAAGAACTCAAAGATATGCTGGTCTGAAAAGGCTGATAAGTAGAGAGGAATCATTTCAATTATGAACGGCAAGAATATTCTTACAATCATTCTGTTGCTCTTTGTTGCTGCTTCGGTAGCCTGGCTCGTATCTGGTAAGGGTAGCATAGAGCAGACGACGCCATTAGAAGAATTGGCTACAACTTCTGCCGAAGATGGCTTCGTTGCCTACTATCTCCACGGCATGCGTCGATGCGCCACCTGCGAGAAGCTCGAGTCGTATTCGATCAAGGCGGTCCAATCCGGGTTTGCTAAGGAGCTTGAGTCGGGGCAACTTCAATGGCGGGTACTCAATTATGATTTACCGGAGAATGAACATTTCCTTAGCAACTATGACATCACTCACCAATCAGTAGTGATTACTTTAGTGGAAACTGACTCGGTCATACGTTGGAGAAACCTGGACAAAATCTGGGACCTTGTCGGCGACGAAGAGGCATTTATGGCCTATGTCCAGACAGAGATATCAGACTTCATAGGGGAGCGTTGATGGACACCCTGCTCTTGGGGATATTTTCTGCTTTGTGGCTGGGCATTATGACTTCCATCTCTCCCTGTCCTCTGGCCACTAATATTGCCGCCATATCATTTGTTGGCCGCCGCGTAGGGAATCCACGCCTTGTTCTAGTGGCCGGAATGCTCTATACTGCCGGTAGAACCCTAGCCTATGTGTTATTGGGTTCCCTGACCGTAAGCAGCCTGTTATCGGCTCCGGCGATTTCTCATTTCCTCCAGCTTCATTTGAACAAATTCCTGGGGCCGCTTCTTATTCTGGTCGGGATGTTTCTGCTGGAGATGCTGAGATTTGGATTTTCTCGAGCTCTGGTTGGGGAAGGAGTACAGAAAAGAGCCGAGACATGGGGAATCTGGGGTGCGGGCCTGTTGGGTCTACTATTCGCTCTCTCATTTTGTCCGGTGTCAGCGGCGCTCTTTTTTGGAAGTCTAATTCCGTTGGGAATAAAGCACCATTCAGGATTGCTGATTCCAGCTATCTACGGGATAGGCACTGGTTTGCCGGTTCTTTTCTTCGCTTTTCTCATGGCCGTAGGGACGAAGTATGTGGGGGCAGCGTTTGACCGACTAACGATCATCGAACGTTGGACCAGACGTATCACCGGAGTAATTTTCGTTGTAGTGGGGATCTACTACTCAGCAGTGTATATTTTTGGCGTTCAGTTTTGACAGCCAGAGTCGAACGTACGGGCGTGCTTCGTCCGAGATTAGCGACAGTCGGTGAGAATTGTCCTGGTGATGGAGCCTGGTTCGATACTATCAGACACCCAGCTCAGTCCTATTTCCTCCCAATCGGAGGTTGTTGACGCATCGATATAACGCTCACCGTCGAAGATTCCGGACTGAACCGCGATTCGTTTGAATTGCATTGAGAGGGCAGGACTACTCAGGATCACTGCTGACCGTTCCATACCTTTCCTGCAATAGAGGCTCTGTCCTCGTTGGAAGAATTTCTGTACTACTTGCGAGGCGGGCTGCATTTTCCGCATATCGACAAACACTGCGAAGTTTCCCTCCTGACTGGAGAGAATCTGTTCGGATTCCTTCAGCCATTGATCCATTTCATCTTTATGCAGTTCCCCTGCGAAAATAAGTTTGTAGCCGTAGTCCTTCTTCTCAATGTTGTACACTCGTTATTCCTTTCCTTCAAAAAGCGACCGCTAATTCAATATTTCGGTCGATTAGAGATCAATGATTAGGGGGTGTGCAAAAATGAAACTCCCAAGTTGGCTGAAAGAACCTAGTAGCAGGATAAATACGTATTATTCCGCACATTGTAATACCATCAAACGCGCCAGCAGGCAGATAATTGTCGTCGATTGATCTGGACCATAAGTTGAATGCTCTTGACAAAAAGCTTAGAAAAGGGGATTCTTGGATATGCCAGACGGTTTATCAATGCTAAATGCTCTATAACCCATGCACATTGTTGACTACACAATAATCGTCCTTTACCTGATTGTTCTGCTGTACATCGGAGTGCTCAGGCGACGAAAGGACAAATCTGCCAGCGATCTGATCGTCGGTGGGCGGATGCTCACTCTGCCCGCTTTTGTTGCCAGCCTCGTATCAACCTGGTATGGTGGTATACTCGGTGTTGGCGAATACTCGTTCAGACACGGTGTGTCTAATTGGCTCGTATTTGGAGTACCCTATTACCTTGCGGCGTTAATGTTTGCGCTGTTCCTGGCGCGGAAAGCACGGCAATCGGAGCTGCTCACAATCCCCGACCGTCTCGCACAGACCTATGATACCAAGACAGCCATCGCCGGATCGGTCGTTATCTATCTGATGACCGTGCCGGCGGCGTACATTCTGATGCTTGGCGTGCTCGGGGAGTTTCTCTTCGGTTGGCCGTTCTGGGTGGGGGTGTTATTGGGAACGCTGTTCTCGATAATCTATGTGTTCATTGGTGGTTTTCGCGCTGTTGTGAGAACAGACCTGTTGCAGTTCGGTCTGATGTTTGTCGGGTTTGCGGTTCTTGTGATTACCGTGGTCTCGACCTACGGTGGACTCTCTTTTCTTCAGGCCAATGTGCCAGCCAATCACTTCACCTGGCATGGCGGTAACTCCGGCTGGTATATCGCAATCTGGTATGTGATCGCGCTGGCGACGCTTATTGAACCGGCGTTCTATCAACGATGCTATGCCGCTCGCAACGCTAATACCGCCCGGACGGGCATTTTCATTTCTATTGGTTGTTGGATGGTGTTTGATTTCATGACCACATCCTGCGGTTTGTATGCTCGTGCATTGTTGCCGGATTTGTCTGATCCGTTGGGATCATACCCGGCGCTGGCCATGATGGTTTTACCGGTCGGATTGTTGGGTCTGTTTGCGTTGTCATTACTGGCAACGGTGATGTCCACAGTTGATTCGTATTCGTTCATTGCCGCTTCGACATTTGGCAATGACATAGTAGGACGACTTCGGAAAATGTCGGAGGAAGGAATTATCCGATGGACCCGGCTTGGTTTGGTTTTTTCGGCGATGCTGGCGGTGGGGGTAGCGCTGTTCTTTCGTTCAGTCGTGGATATCTGGCACACCTTCGGATCGATTGGAACCCCTGCGTTGTTAGTGCCGGTCTTTTCCTCGTTCGTAGGTAGCCGAAGGCTCCCAGCTATGTGGGCGTTTATTTCGATTCTAACAAGTGGATCGCTCTCAGCGGTGTGGTTGGCGGCGAAGTATTTTCGAGAAGATGGCTCCTATTGGTTCGGGGTGGAACCGATCTTTCCGGGGTTGATTCTTTCGATAGTGTTGTTTCTGACGCTGGCGAAAGATCGGAGTATGCCTTGACATTTATGCTCTTGGATAATATTATAAATTATATAGCGTAGGGTTTTGCTGCATTCCCACGATCTCCAGTTGGGAACAAAATCGTGTTTGTGCAGTCATTACTTCATTACGTGAAACAGGATGTGGGCGACATTTGAAAAATAGTTAACAGTTAATGAGGAGTAACAACGATAGGGCGACACATAGTTCTTTCGATTGCACTTTTGGTAATATTGTTTTCCTTGTCGATTGCCGATGATCATCTGGCCAACAAGGAAAGGGCGCCCTATCCAGACCTGGCACAAGTTGAGGTTGTACCCTATTCAGACGAATATCTACGCTCAACCAGAGACCCGTAGAGAACTGCACGAATTCCGCTCGGCCAGGATCGAGGGGCATTATCCGGACCCGGCAACAAAGTCGGCAATCAGTTGGCCAGGTTAGCCTATTTAAGCATTAGCATCTTTCTGGTGAAATCATAGTCACCAGCCTGCATACGGTAGAAGTAGATACCGCTTGCAACACGTGTTCCGGTCTCATCTGCTCCGTCCCAGACGGTAGTGTACAACCCCCGTTCCACAGGTTCATCAATCAATGATTTCACTCTCTTCCCCAAGAGATCATACACCGCAATCTCAACGTGGCAGCCGACCAAAACCGAATACTCGATTGTTGTCGATGGGTTGAATGGATTCGGGTAATTCTGAGCCAGCGCAAATGAGTATGGAAGAGAAGGCGATTCTTCATCCAACAATGCCTCAAAAGTCTCGAGGAGGGACATCTTGGCTCCACCTTCAGGGCAATCTGCTAAAGCCTTGTATATTTGTTCGACGAAACGCTCATCCAACTTCTTGAGTGCCGGCATTAGGGATTCTTCAATTTCGTTCCTGCCAGCAACATCATGCGGTGTTTTTCCCCAGTTTGCAGAAACACAACAGATATCGTCGG
The DNA here is from genome assembly GCA_019038695.1 of Candidatus Zixiibacteriota bacterium. Taxonomy (NCBI): domain Bacteria; kingdom Pseudomonadati; phylum Candidatus Zixiibacteriota; species Candidatus Zixiibacteriota bacterium. The sequence goes on along the minus strand of JAHOYZ010000002.1, from coordinate 930 downwards.
CGTCAACATCCCCGTCGCCGTCCATGTCGGCGTAGGTTGCACGTAGCTCCTCCCAGGCGTGAGCTGCGTTCATGGTCCAAATAACTTCCGGATTCTGGTGGCGATCACAACCGGTCTCGGCCCAGAAGACTCCCAGACGAAGAATATCGCGTTCATCAACTATCCCGTTGTTGTCGGCATCACCCGGATAGACAACTGGACCGAAATGCGCCCACACCGTGTCATCTGTCCCCATTGAGTAGCCATTGAGATCCATCACGTCTGCGTCAATTATCAAACCAATCCTGTCGAGGGGAGTGAACATACCATCAGATGGGACGACCCTGAAGAAATCCTGATTGTCCTGGTAGAGGTAGATGGGCATTGGTTCACCTAGTCTGCTAATCATACTGACTCGATTCACCAACGAACTGGTACTTACATTCTCATTGAACCAGACCTCAAGTGTGTCGGTCACAAGATTTTCACGGCAATCACCTGGAGGGGTTGGTCCCTGGGTGTCCGCGTCTTTGATAACCTGGAGAAGGCTGTTAACAACATCAAGGCCAAATGACGTATCGATATCGTCGATTCCATCAGAGGCTCCTATCTGCACAACATAGCTTTGGTCGACATCGGAATAGTCCGGTATGAACACAAAGTCGGTTTGATTGACCTGGTCGACAAGATAAGCTCCTTCGGGACATTGAAGACACTCAAAAGTAACATCATCGCCGTCAAGGTCGTGACAAGATATTGTGAGAACGCATTCCTGTCCTTCAGTAACAATCGTGTCTCGAGGGACCTGGGAAAACTGTGGCGGCTGATTGACAGCTACTACAGTAAAAATGGCCTGGTCGGAATCAGACAACTCACCTGGATCAGTCGCTGTGAAAGTGATCGTTTCGGATCCGTTCCAGTTGGCGCTCGGCGCCGTAATGGTCGCTACCC
>JAHOYZ010000001.1 GCA_019038695.1 Candidatus Zixiibacteriota bacterium | reverse complement strand
CAAATAGGACATTTCTACTTTGCTAAAAATAGGACATTTCTACTTTGCCTTGACACACGGCCTTATGCGGGTTGACATGTTCATGTTAATGTATCATATTAAAAGCTTACCATTATTTGATGGAGTTGACTGTTGAACCTATATGGACGAACATTTGGAGTTCTCAAACCTTACTGGAAGCCGCTTGTAGTTGCTTCCGGTTCGGCGGCTCTTCATGCCATTTTCGCGGGATTGTTAGTGTGGATGTTCGGTCCACTGCTGATGGTCTTATTTCAGATAGACTCGCCTTACACGGCGGAAATTGGTGGTGCCGACGCGGTGGAGCAAGTTTCGACCACAGTTTCGGACTTGAAGGGCACGATCAACGGTTGGATCAATCAGGCGGTGGCAGCTGACAGTCGACGTGATATGCTGGTCAATTTCTGTTGGCTGGCACTTTCGATTGTGGTGGCGAAGAACCTGTTTCATTACCTGCAGGGGTTCTTCATGGCGTTTGTGCATCAATCGGTCATTCGCAGTTTTCGCAACCGCCTGTTCGAAAAATACCAGCGCTTGTCATTGGGCTATTTCCATCGTCGACGCACGGGCCAGATAATCAGTCGGGTCACCAACGATGTGACGGTACTCAACGATGCGATAGATATCGGTTTCAATCGCCTTGTCACTGATTCGGTAATGACGATAGTATTGACTTCGTTCCTGCTTATCCTCAGTTGGAAGCTGACCCTGTTATCGATGGTGATTATGCCGGTGGTGTTTGGCTTCATCTGGTTTGTCGGATACAAGATGCGTAAGTACTCGGCACGTTCGCAGGAGAAAATGGCTGACGTGAATTCGGTTCTGGAAGAGGTCACCAGTAACATTCGTATCGTCAAGGCATTCTCGATGGAGCCACAGGAGATTCGGAGGTTTTTCGTAGCTACTGGTGAGTACTTCCGGGCTCTGTTACGCATGACGCGTATCCGACACCTGGCTTCGCCAATCAATGATACCCTGGCTACATTGGCGGGGATAATGATTCTGCTCTATTCCGGTACGCGGATTATCGAGGGTACCGGCGAACTGACAGCTGGTGACTTCATGACATTCGTCGTTGCCATGCTTTCGTTGATCAAGCCGGTCAAGTCCCTCAGTCAGGTGCATATCAAGGTGCAGGAGGGGATGGCCGCTGCGGAGCGAATCTTTAATGTGCTGGACGCCACGGAGGATGTTCAGGAGCAACCGCAGCCTCGAACGATTGAGAAATTCCAGAAAAATATCCGCTACGAATCACTCTCGTTTTCCTATAACGCGAACGAACCGGTGCTCACGGACATCTCGTTTGAAGTTAATCGAGGCGAAGTGGTGGCAGTTGTGGGGCCGTCGGGTGCAGGCAAATCGACCCTACTGGACTTGCTGCCCCGTTTTTATGATCCGGGAGAAGGGCGTATCTCGATTGATGGTCACGATATCCGGGACCTATCGCTGAAATCACTGCGCGGATTGATGGGTATTGTAACCCAGGAGACATATCTCTTCAACGATACGATCCGCAACAATATTGCTTATGGAAGCACTGGAATTGCGGCGGAAAAAGTGATCGAGGCTGCTACTATGGCCAATGCCCATGAGTTCATCTCGGAGTTTGAGAACGGCTACGAGACACTGGTTGGCAATCGCGGTGTTATGCTCTCCGGTGGGCAGAGACAACGGATTGCGATTGCTCGGGCGTTGTTGCGAGATCCGCAAGTGTTGATTTTTGATGAAGCAACGTCGGCGCTGGATACCGAGTCGGAGATGCTGGTCCAAGAGGCGATTGATCGCTTGATGACAAACCGCACTGCACTGGTAATTGCCCACCGTCTTTCGACTATTAAGAATGCTGACCGTATCATGGTGATCGATAAAGGTCATATTACTGAATCCGGTACACATGATGATTTGCTTGGCATTGATGGCCTGTACAAGAGGCTGTACGATATGCAATTCAGGGGGAAGAGGTGAACCTCCTCTACCTCAATTCAATCGAAACCAAAACTTTCGGTGGTATGGAGGAATGGATTCGCTTGACTGCGAGCGGTCTTGCTGAACGTGGACATTGTGTGACCGTCGCCGGTCGGCCAGACTCGGAGTTGCTGCGTCGGGTAAGTATGACCAGCTCAGATGTTGACCTCTTGCCCTTAAATATCAGCGGAGACTTCAATCCGGTGACTATCGTTAGATTGTTGGAGTATCTAAAGGAACAACGTACAGACGTGGTGGTAGTGAACTTCAATAAAGATATCCGCCTGGGGGGATTGGCCGCCAAGTTGAAACGACACGCCAAAGTCATCTGGAGGGTTGGTGTTGATCTTACCAAAGATAATTTCATTCATCGCTATCTGACCCCGCGACTTGTTGACGGCGTTATTGTTCCATCGCATGCGCTCAAGAAACAGATAATTCGGTTGGGCTATATTAAAGATGAGAATGTGGAAGTTATCCATAATGGTATTGCTGAGCGCGATTTTTCGAGACCGGATAAGGAGGCCTCACGTCTTCTAAGAGCGAAGTATGATTGGCCCATCAATGCTTTGATCGCGGTTACAGTGGGAAGATTAGTTGACGAAAAAGGGCATCGACATTTGATCAAGGCAGCTCGACAGATTGTACAAAAGAACCAATTGGCCAGGTTTATCTTTATTGGTGACGGATATCTACGCGATGAGCTTCAGGAGTTGGTGGAGAAGTATGGTCTTTCAGATAAGATCGTCTTCACCGGTATGCTGACCGAATTTGACCAGATGTTGGCTGGCGCGGACATGATGATTCATCCGTCTATTGAGGAGTGGTTTCCGGCTGCCGTGCTAGAAGGGATGCGGGCGGGTCTACCGATAGTTGCGACGACGGTGGGGGGAATCCCAGAGGCTGTTGAAGAGAATGAATGCGCTGTGTTGGTGCCGCCTAATGCCCCGGACAGTCTTGGTATCGTCGTTGCTGACCTTATGAACGATGATGCTCGCCGAGCAGAAATGGGCCGCGCGGGGCGCGATAGGTGGCATCGCCATTTTCGAGTCGAGACGATGATTGACAGGGTGGAAAATCATCTTCGGGCGCACTGTGAAAGCGGAGAATACACTCGTGGATAGGTTCAAACCGGCTGAACATTGGTTCAAGCAACTTGTGTTTAAGTCGTGCAGTCGTGTGCTCCGTAAGGGGTGCGACGACTTCAAGCCACTCAATGGTCGACATCTCAAGAAAGTACTATTTCTGCGACCGGAGAAAATTGGTGATATGATCATATCATTTCCGGTCTTTGACGGACTCAGGAAGCATTTCCCCCATATCAAGATCGCAATCCTTGGTTCTCCCGGTAACGCTGCGATCATCAGGGATGATCCTCGCTTTGATCGTGTTTACCTCTACCGCAAGAATATCTGGCGAGACCTTCAGCAACTCCGGGACATCAGGAGAGAAGGATATGATTGCGTCGTTGACATGATCTGTGATGATTCGGTGACGGCGTTGTTCCTTTCACAATTAGCGGTACCCGGTAAGCCGCGCATAGGCGTGGGGAAGGTTAAACATCGTGACTTCTATGACTTTAACTACGAACATCCAATTGGTAATACCGGGCACATAATTGAGAATACGCTGAAGCTGCTGTTGGCTTTCGGTATAGAGCCGGATTCGATATCCAATTATGCTCCTCCGTACATCAAGCAGAGCAATATGGAAGTGGCTAGTAAGTTCCTTACCCAAGTATGCGATAATGATTCAACCGAAACGGTCATCGGTTACAACCTGTCGGCTGGATCACCGACTCGAATCTGGGCGAAGGAGAAATCGGTCGAGTTGGTTAAACGGATTCTTGATCACTTCCCAACCAATCGAGTCATTCTGTTTACGATTCCGTCCGAACGTGGAAGGGCTGAGTGGCTTAAGGCGTATTTCTCGGAGCGTGTTGACCTGGTGCCGGATGGTATGAGTCTAGTTGCGGCCTCGGCCTTGATCTCAAAGCTTGACCTACTGATTACCCCTGATACTTCGTTAGTACATATTGCACGTTCGTTTAGGGTTCCGGTAGTAGGACTGTACAGTTGCTTCATGAAAAATTTCCTTTTGTGGCGACCTTTTGATGAGGAAGTGGGCGCAGTTGTTTCGGGGAACGACGACAATATTTTCGACATCACTGTTGATCAGGTTTATGAAGCATACCGGGCAGTCATGAGTAGTAATTGCGAAAGGCAGATTCCGTGAATATCTCGGTGGTCATAATTACGAAGAACGAAGAGGCCAATATCGAGCGCTGCCTGAAGTCAGTGGTATGGGCCGACGAGATTGTCGTGGTTGACAGCGATTCGACGGATCGGACAGTGGAAATTGCCCGACAGTACCAGGCGAGAGTATTCACGGTGGTGTTCAAGGGTTATGGCCCTGCCAAACAGGAGGCGGTGAAGCAGTCTACCGGGGAGTGGATACTGTCGATAGATGCTGATGAGGAAGTCACTCCCGCGTTGGCTCGGGAGATTCGAGAAAAGCTTGCGAATCCTGGTGATATCGACGGCTTCTTTGTCAAACGGAGGACGAATTTTCTCGGCCGCTGGATATACCATTGCGGGTGGTATCCTGATCCCATATTAAGGGTGTTTCGGAAGGCCAACGGTAATTTTAATGACGCTGTGGTTCACGAGAAGGTCGAGGTTCGCGGTCGGACAGGATGTCTCAAGGGAGAATTGTTGCACTACAGCTACCCGGACTTGGAGTCATATTTGCGGCGGTTCAATCGCTATACAACTTTGGGTGCGGAAGCGGCGTATGAAAAAGGGAGACGAACGGGGTGGTTCGACCTTGTTCTTCGGCCGCCTGTCTCGTTTATTGCACACTTCATTAGTCGACAGGGTTTTCGGGATGGTGTAGAGGGATTCATGGTATCGGTGTTGTCGGCAACGGCGGTATTTGTCAAGTACGCCAAGCTGCGCCACATACAGAAGCAAAAACAGATATCGGAAATGTTGACAGATGCAAAAGAAGATTGATCTCAAGCCGAACGATCACATTCTGATCAGCCGTACCGACCGGCTTGGAGACCTCATACTCGCTCTGCCGTTTGTAGAGACGATTAAGGCGCGGTATCCAGAATGTCGGGTGGACGTCTTAAGTTCGCTATACGCCTCACCCATTCTTGAGAACAACCCCAGCATTGATCGTATCGTGCGTGTGCAAAATGATCAGCTAATGATCGACAAGCTTTACAAGAAGGATTTACTTCATCGCATCCGTCTGGGTGAATACCGCGTCGTAGTGGCCTTGTATCCCGAGCGTCGCATATCACAACTATTCTACAAAGCTGGTATTTCTGCTCGCATTGGCACCGCTGGTCGATTCCATTCTGTATTTTTCAACCAGCACTTGTTTCACAGCCGGCGGACCAACAAAAGACATGAGTATGAGTATAATCTAGACTTCCTGGAGTTTTTCCGGGATGGTAAGATAGCGAGAACGCCGCATGTGTTTCTGAAGGAGAAGGAACTCAGTAACGCCCAACGGATTCTCCGGAAGGTTGGGGTAGACGGATCATTCGTAGTACTTCATCCCGGCTCAGGCGGTTCTGCCGAGGGGTGGTCTCCTGAGCGTTTCCTGAGGTTGTACCGGCAACTACGAGAGAGGGGTGTAGAAGTCGCGATATCGGGGTCTGAGAGAGAAGGCGGACAAATCCGTAAGATGGCACACCAGATGAATCTTGATCTGCGCGATATCTCCGGTGAGACAGATCTTCGGACATTAGCGGCCGTTTTGTCGCTGGCGGAAGTGGTGGTTGCCAACTCCACCGGCCCGCTACATCTGGCTACAGCGGTGGGAACCAGAGTGGTGGGCTTGTATTCGGGACGTAAGGTTATGTCGCCGCAGCGTTGGGGACCGGTCGGGAACCAGCATAGAGTGATCCAGCCTCCGAACCCGGATTGCCAGTGTCCGCCCCGACGCTGCCGATGCATGGAAACGATCTCGATAGAGCGGGTAGCCGACGAAGTAATCAGCAGCCTTGAGAGTTACGGCACATAGAGGCAACCACGTGAATCTAGCAGAATTCATCATCCATATTGAATCATTCAATGCCAATGTGAACATACCGTTAGTGCGTAAAGCGTATGAGTTTTCGGACAGTGCCCACGCCGGTCAGAGGCGGGTGTCGGGAGAGCCGTATGTGGAGCACTGCCTTGAAGTAGCCTTTATCCTGGCTGAGCAGCATATGGATTCGACTACACTGGCGGCCGGACTTTTACATGATGTCGTTGAGGATACCGACATCTCCCTCGAACAATTGCGACAGGAGTTTGGTGATGAGATTGCCGATCTGATTGATGGTGTAACTAAGATTGGATCGGTCGAGTACAAGTCGCGGGAAGAGCGCCAGGCCGAGTATTGTCGCAAGATGCTTCTGACAATGGCAAAAGATATCCGAGTGATACTGATCAAGCTGGCCGACCGACTACACAACATGAGATCACTTGGAGCTCTGCCACCGGAGAGGCGCATTCGAATCGCGAGCGAGACACGGGACATATACTGTCCGCTGGCGCATCGTTTCGGAATCAACAAGATCAAAACAGAGCTTGAAGACCTGTCGTTGAAGTTTATCGAACCGGATGTATATAACGAGTTGTCTCAAAGCGTAGCTGCCAGTAGAGCTGAGCGTTCTACCTACATTAAGAAAGTTGTCAAACCGCTCAAGACTGCCCTGGTCGAGGCCGGGATTACCGCCACCGTTCATGGACGGGCCAAGCATCTTGGCTCAGTCTATCGCAAGATCAGCGTGCGCGGTGTCCCGTTCGATGAGATTTACGATTTGTTCGCCATCAGGTGTATCGTGCGTACTGTTCGTGAATGCTATCACACAATGGGGACCATCCATTCGATGTGGAAGCCGATTGAGAACAGGTTTCATGATTACATAGCCAATCCCAAACCGAACGGCTATCGCTCTCTACATACGACCGTCTTTGGTCCCGAGAATCATCCGGTGGAAATACAAATCAGAACCCACCAGATGCACCATATTGCCGAAAACGGAATAGCGGCTCACTGGCTATATAAGGAAGGTCGCCAGGATATGGGCAAATCGGACCGTCAAATGGTCTGGTTGCGGGATGTTCTCGAGTGGCAAAAGGACATGACCAACCCTGCCGATTTCCTGGAGTATCTGAAGATTGACCTGTATTCGGAGGATATCTTCGTCTATGCTCCTGACGGTCGGTTAGTTCATTTGCCCAAAGGGGCTACGCCACTGGATTTTGCATTTCAGATCCACACCGAGGTCGGCATCCATTGTGCCGGAGCCAAAATCAACAAACGTCTCCAGCCGCTCTCAACGGAGCTACAGACAGGCGACATGGTTGAGATCATCACCAATAAGAAGCGCACTCCGTCCCATGACTGGCTCAAACTAGTGCACACTTCGTCGGCCCGGAGTAAGATTCGCAAGTGGCTCAAGCAGGTTGGATTTGAGCAGTCAGTTATTCTTGGGCGGGAAATATTGCAGCGCAAGTTGAGAGCACAACGCATCAATATACCAAATGAAACTATCATGCAGGAATATGCCGAACAACTGAGCCGTAAATCGGTGGAAGACCTCTTGGCGGCGATTGGCAACGGCGACATCTCGGCCCAGCACGTAATTACATTGATCCAGCCTGAGGAACCGAAACGGGCAGTCGGTTTTGTAAATAAAGTCATTGATCGGATTCGTGGTTCCAAAGGAATCAGGGTTCATGGCTTGGACAATATGATGTTTCGTTTTGCCGGTTGCTGCCAGCCGATTCCCGGCGAGGATATTGTCGGCTTCATTACTCGTGGACGTGGTGTAACAGTACACCGGGCCGATTGCAACGTGGCCACAGATCTCAAAACGCAGAGTCCCGAACGTGAGATCGAGGTGAGCTGGGATGCCGGTCGTGGTCAATCATTCCTCGTCCGATTGGAGACGATCGTGGAGGATCGCAGGAACATTCTACGAGACATAATGGAAGCGCTGAGTGACACCGACACCAATGTGCGAGCGGCGGAGATGATTGCTCGCGATACCACGGCCGCAGGTCAGTTCGTGGTCGAAGTGTCTTCGCTGTCACACTTGAATCGCGTTATGGACAAACTGCGGAATGTCAAGGGTGTCGTGACTGTGACACGCATGCGGGGTGGTGAACAGGGTGACCCGCCTGCGGACACTAATTAGGTTCTTGAGCTGCCTTCAATCTATTCGAAGATCACTTCCATCTGCAACGTATCTAAGAGACGTACAACTGCTACAGAGGTTGTGTCTCCTTTACGGAACTTCCCGAGGGCATTCATGTAGTCGTAGATATCGCCGATCTTGATGTCACCCATCTTGATAATGACATCTCCCTCGATAAGACCGGCTCTTTCACCAGGGCGATCAGGTGAAACGCCGTCAACACCAAGACCGTTTACTTCCGAAATGAAATCGGGCATGATTCCCAGGGTGACTGAGAAATTACTACGGGCTGACATACCTTCCGGGGTTTTTGTTTTCTGGAAAGTCAGGGGACCGTCGAAGCGATCGAAGTGTGAAGTAATATCAGCTACAAGTGAGGCTACTCGTACAATGCCATCACAATCGAGTTTTTCAATGTCGTCTTCGGGCTTATGGTAGTCCTCATGAGCGCCAGTGAAGAAATTGAGGACGGGTATGCCGCGATTATAAAAAGAGGCATGATCGGATGGTCCCATACCTGATTCCTTGAGAGCTAACTTGAGATCAGTCACATCAAGAGAATCGAGGTAAATCTTGAATTCGGGACAGGTACCGGTACCCATAATCGCCAGACCTTTATCCTGTTCCGCCAGGCGGCCAATCATATCCATGTTAATCATCATGCGCACTTTCGACGAGTCAATAGTCATATGGCGGGCGTAGTGGCTGGAACCAAGCACGCCAAATTCCTCGCCTGAGAAAGCGATGAAAAGCATAGAGTATTTTATCTCACGTTTCCTGTCTGCAAAGTAGCGGGCCAACTCAAGTAGAGCCGCTGTCCCTGAGCCGTTATCGTCGGCACCGTTGTGGATCATTGGTTCTTCGCCAAGGTAGCGCGATCCCGAACCCGGTCCCCCCCAACCGAGGTGGTCATAGTGCGCACCAAAGATCACGGTGGTGTCATTGGCGGTCGGAATGTATCCAACGACATTATAGCCGGTGTCACGTATCTTATAAATATCAACTTCACCGGTAAGACTGCTGATATCAGGAGAATCTATGTCCAGCCCCAACCGTTCAAGACCGGCGCGACGAAGAAAGACTATGGGGATTTCCTTGGGTGAAACCCGCACCGGACCGCCCCCCCGGAGAGTGTCATCATGGTCAGGTGGTGTAACAAAAAACACAGCCGCCGCCTTGTGATCAAGAGCATTGCTTATCTTATTCGTCAGGGAACTGTAACGGTCCAGATCTGGTTGTGTGCTGTCAGTCGTCTCTGGAGCAAATCTTCTTACGATCACGGCCTTGCCTTCAGTATCAACTCCGGCATAGTCGTCGTAGTCACCTTCACTTGAATCTACGGTGATACCGTAGCCAACGTCTACAATCCCGGTGAAATCAAAGACAATACTGGCTGATTGACGCATAGGCAGAAATTCGCTTTTCAGTTCCAACTGCTCACCGTTGAGTGTCAGGCTATTTGCTTCTCCATACTCGATCTTCTTGGTGAAAATGAAGGATTGCAGAAATGTCGATGAGTCTCCCTTCGGTTCGAGGCCGGCAGTGGACATGATGTTGTAGATGTATTTAGCGGCCTTGATTTCGCCTTCGTAGCCAACGCGGCGACCTTCCAGGGAATCGTGAGCAAGGACGGCAATGTGATTATAGATTGAGTCAGTCGTAATTTCGTACTTCGCTTCGCCACTCGCTGTTGGTGTGCATGCCGTTATGGCGAGCACTAATGCTACTATCAAAGAGAGTTTCATTACCAGTTCCTTCCCGGCCAATATGATCGCAATCTGTTTTCTCGTCAGGTCAATATGGTTTGTATCCCCGTGAATGTCAGCCCTTTTCTGTCTGACGGTTGACTGGTGTTTTCGCGACTGCCATCGAGAGCTTCGTGCGACTCAGTGGTTCTTGTTGATCTGTGGCGTACTTGTCTGCATAATAGCGCATGGTTCTGGATGTGAGAAAGATACACCCGATTCTGACGGGTATGCTGGATTTTGTATTCCCCCCACTGTGTGCCGGATGCGGGCATTATGATGATTCGAGCACAGGTATCTGTGTCCGCTGTCGCCGGATGATTGATGTATTCAACAGGCCGACCTGTCTTAGTTGCGGGACGGTCCTAAGCTCGGACGTGAAATGTCCTGTTTGCGCCGATGACAGCCTTCCGCTCTTTGCCTATGGCAACTACCACCAGACTCCATTGCGTGACATCATCATTCAATTCAAATTCCGAGACGTTCTACCTCCGGTTGAAACGTTGGTCTCTGCTCTGGCCAAGGCGTTTGCTCCTCAGCTAAAAGAGCTCTCTGCGGACTGTTTGGTACCGATTCCGTTACATCCATATCGGGAGCATAAGCGAGGCTATAATCAGGCTCGTATTATTGCCGAGAGTCTCGCTCCACTGATTGAATTGACCGTTGATGAACATCTCATACAGCGAACCAAGAGACGACGTCCCCAGTCGAAACTGGCTGTAGCTAAGCGAGAGAAAAATATCCAGGGTGTGTTTTCGGTACCCGAGATACCAACAACGAAGTTGAGAATCATTCTGGTCGATGATGTTGTAACGAGTGGAGCTACGGTGACGGAGGCCAAGAAAATCCTTGTTGCTGCCGGGCATACTGTGGTCGGGGTAGTTGCGCTGGCTCACGGGGTGTGATCGCTTATGAAGATCCAGACACTCATTGACGATTACCTGGACCATCTGAAGATGGAACGTGGTCTGTCCGACAACACGATCAGATCCTACCGGCGTGATCTGTTGGAGTTTGCTGGAACGACACAGAAGTCCTCCATCGAGCATATCAGGATTTCGTCTGCAAATGACTTTGTGGCCACCCTCTGTCTGGCGGACCGCAAACCGTCCACGGTTGCAAGGAAAATATCGTCGTTGAAAGGATTCTTTAACTATTTGCTGGATGCCGATGTTGTGAAACAGAATCCATTTGCCACACTGTCGGCACCGAAAATATCACGATATCATCCCGACTATCTCTCCCCAGCCGAGATACAACAGATTATCGACAGTATTGATCTTGGGCGACCGGCAGGGTGGCGCGACCGGATGGTGATTGAGTTTCTGTACGGCAGTGGATTACGGATATCGGAATTGGTAGCTCTTAAGGTCAACGACATTGAGACCGAAGCCGGATTTATTCGGGTTACCGGCAAGGGCAACAAACAGCGATTGGTGCCTTTGGGGCGGTTTGCCCGGGAGGCGCTGGAGATGTATCTTCGTTCCGATATTTCGCGGCCATCACCGGAGGCAGGTAACCACCTGCTTCTTAACAGATTCCGGAATCCGTTTTCGCGGGTGGGATTGTGGAAGCTTATTCGTCGATATGTCCAGCGAGCGGGGATCAGCAAGTCGGTGTCACCGCACACGTTCCGACATTCATTTGCAACTCACATGATAGAAGGGGGCGCGGATTTAAGAATAGTGCAAGAAATGCTCGGTCATGCCGATATTAGTACGACACAGATTTATACCAGGATTGACCGGGATTATGTCGTTGCTGAGCACCGAAAATACCATCCTCGAGAATTGGCCGGGTCCAAAGACGACCGATCCGCCTGAGACTACATGCTATCATTTTGCGCTGAAGCAGTCGGGAGTGAGCATTGACTTCCATCTGGAACAGTTCTATCGGGGGGAGAAAGTTGTCATCCATAGGTTCGACACTCTGTCGTCCCTTTTGACGATCTGCCGTCGTTATCAGATTGACATGATCATGATCGGCAGCCGCTCGGATATGATTCGAGATATCGAACTGGTGCGCTCCATTAAAGAAAATGTATTTCTGTCAATCATACCGGTGATCCTTTACCATCCTGAGCCACCCAGAGATGTCATGGTGGCTGCGTATCAGAGTGGCGCTGAAGATTTTATTCACGGCCAATGGGTCGAAAAACTAGTTGAAGTTCGAATCCGCAAAGCCATAGAACGCAGCAAACGAGATCAAGCTATCAATCCATCTACACAGTTACCTGGGCCAACGATTATTGAGCGTGAGGTCAATCGTCAATTGAAGGCGGGATCAGAGTTTGCGGTCTGCTACGCCGATCTGGACAATTTCAAAGCCTACAATGATTACTACGGATATGTGTTTGGCGACAGGGTCATCCGGCTTACAGCCAGGATTATCAAAGATGCCGTATTTGATCTATGTCCCGGCGGGTTTGTCGGGCATATTGCCGGCGACGACTATATCTTCATAATCCCCATTAGTCAGGTTGATCAGATATGTGAGGCTGTACTCAAGACCTTTGACTCGATAATCCCATACCGCTACAAAGAAGAAGACCGCGAGCGTGGCCATATCACAACAGTTGGACGCCGGGGAGAGGTTGAGAGATTTCCTCTCCTGACCTTGTCCATTGCTGTTCTTCTAAACATCAACGGCACTTTCTCGCATATGGGGGAGATGTCAAAAATGCTGGCTGACCTTAAGAAAGCAACGAAGGCACGTGAGGGGTCCAACTACCTTGTCGAGCGTCGCCAGAAATACTAAAACTCCAATATCCAGCGGATCTGGTTTCAATCGTTGTTTTCATATAACCAACAACACCAGGCGAATGAGCAATAATCTTGGGGATTGTCTAAGTCGATAGGTTACTGTTCGTATTTGGATTTGAACCTTTTTATGGCGCGGTAGATGCCCTCGGCAACCTGCTGCTGGTACTTCTTGCTCTTCAGGAGTTTCTCTTCGGTGCGATTAGAGATGAAGCCAGTCTCAATTAGGACCGAGGGTGAGAAGACACGATTAAGAACAAAAAAGGCGGCCATATCAACCCCGCGCGCCGGCGTCTTCAGTGATCGTCTGAACTCACGATCGATCATCGTAGCGAAGTCGAGAGATTCCTTCTGAAATTCGGTCATTATCATCTCGTTCAGGATGGTCAGAATGGGATCGGCAAACAGGTCATCTTCATCATTCACAGCCTCACCAATATCACGGTCTCGCAGGAAAGCACTGTTTTCGAACTGTGCAACAGCGCGAGCTGAGTCATTCCGGGCCGGAGCCAGATAGAAGACATTCCAACCACGAACTGATCGGCGGACACTTGAGTTGGCATGTATTGACAAAAAGAGATCCGCACCGGCATCATTGGCTACTTTGGCTCGCTGCTCAAGCGTTACCGTCTTGTCACGGTCACGAGTCATGATGACCTTGAACTGTTTATCCTTTCGAATCAAATTGGCCAGTTTCTTGCTGACAGCCAATGCAACATCCTTCTCACGGGTACCCCCTCTACCGACCGCCCCCGAATGCTTGCCGCCGTGCCCGGGATCGATGACGATCACGTCGATCTTGTTGTCAGGTCCGACACTGACCGGCGTGTCGGACGTGTCGATTGCAAAACCCTCATCAACTATCGAAATCTGGATACGCGGCGGGTCGTACTGAAGCTTGTGATGCCAGTTGTTTGTCTTTGCCCGAAGTCGCATCGAAACCTGTCCGGCACCATCGACCTGGTGCGCTTTAAGATCATACATGTATCGCCGGTCGCGCCGAGAGAGAATCTGCGTACGATTCAGCATGCCGTCACGGACAGAGATATTGATCCAGTTACCTTCGGTGACAAAAACCTCGTAGGCAAGGGCACTGGTCAGGAAGACTTCGATGAGTAGACCGTTGGCTTTGGCTGAGATGCTCAAGTCAGTAACGTTGAAATATTCGGAATCGATCCGTAAAGTGTTTTTGTCGGGGTCCCAGGTTATCTTCTGTGGCAATACCCGGTCCAGGAAAGGAACAAAAGTTGCCGCAGGTACGAATAGCTGCCCCTGGCGAAGTTCGACCGGGAAAGTAATATTGTAGATCTGATCGTTGAGCTTGAAAAATGGTGCGTCCAGAACAAAACTGAATCGATTAGTGTCGAGAGTGTACGATACGCGGTGTCCGATCATCTCCCAATCCAGCATTCCGCCAGCGATTTGAGCGAACTCGGACAGTGAAAAAAAGGTCACCTGATCATTGTCAAACGCCTTGATCTTCTCGGAGCCGCCGGAGACTACTACTTTAATTGTTTTGGCGGTAACCGACGCACCATAGACTACGCCCAAAATGGTGCCAAGAACGATCATCCATTTAAATGTACGAAGCTTCAACATGACTCAGTACTTCTTTTGAGTGGCCTGCCGTATACGCCGGTCAGCATCGGCCTTCTCAATTATGTGTCGCTTGTCATGTCTTTTACGTCCCTCTGCTACGGCAAGTTCGACTTTGACAAGATTGTTTCGGAAGTATATGGACAGAACAATCAATGTGTAGCCACGTTGCTCAGTGAGGGAAAACAACTTACGAATTTGTCGCTTGTGTAACAGAAGACGTCGGGGTCGCAGAGGATCGTGCGGTTCCTGAGCCATTTTGTACGGGGATATGTGCAGTTTTTTCAGAACAACCTGTCCATCTTCAACTACCGCATAGGCATCCGTGATTGTAGCTTTACCGCTCCGGAGAGATTTGACCTCGCTCCCTCTAAGCTCAATACCGGCCTCGATGGTATCGCGAATGTGGTAATCGCGCCGGGCCTTACGATTACGGGCAATATAGCGCACATCATCCTTATCACTCATTGGTTGCACGATAAGAGAGAAAACAAAGCGGAGCAATCTAAAAAGGCCTGTTTCGGTCTGATTGGGAGGTGGACGGGTCCGAGATAGCTAAAGTACAGAGATCCAACAGCCGACATAGTACAACGAAGGTTTTGGGTCAAAATGAAATCTTCATATTTAGATATTGTGGAGACTATTATGAGTGAATCTACTGCGACAACGACCAGAACTATCCTTGTTGTAGATGACGAACCAACCATTACTGGTGTTCTCAGCACAATACTTACCAAGGGTGGTTATGAGGTTCTGATTGCTACTGAAGGTTCCTCGGCGGTTACAATGGCCGTGGAACAATCACCGGACTTGATTTTGATGGATATTACGATGCCGGGTATGAACGGTTATGAGACGGCAGAGAAGATAAAAGCGATTCCGGAGCTGGTAAGCACTCCAATTATATTTCTTACAGGTCAGGCTCCAGGTGAGGATGCAGGGAAGGCGTTTGCCAGTGGTGGAGTTTCATACTTACGCAAACCGTTCAGCACTCAACAGATAAGTAACGTAGTTGAACTCGCCCTGCTCTCGTTGGGTGAACAATAAAGGTCGTTTTGTTAAGTTTTCGGTTGATTGTTCCGAATTTGCATATATGAGCATCAAAGAGTTGACCACTTGAACTGGGACAAGCGTATTGATGTCACATAATATTGATATAGCCGCAGCCAAAGTGTTGGTCGTAGATGATGAGCCAGAGATCACTGAAATAGTGCAGGCATTCCTGGGTGAGGCTGGCTACCGGGTGGTTGTCGAGAATTCTCCGATGAAGGTCTGTGACGTGGCCCGTGAGTTTCTGCCGGACGTAATACTACTGGACATTATGATGCCCGATGTCGATGGCTATGATATTTGCGAAGCCTTGAAGAAGGACAGTAAGCTGGCCACGACGCCGGTCATATTCCTAACCGGTAAGGATCGCAACGATGATATGGGACGATCATTCAAAGTCGGCGGCGACATGTTCATCAAAAAACCCTTCTCCTGTGAACGTCTCCTGGAAATTGTTAACATAGTCCTTATGTCAACCAGACATACTTGATGAATCGCAGTCAGGGTGCTTTTTTTTGTTGACAAAATTGTGCACCGCACTATAATACTATTGAGTGAACATGAGATTAATAAAGCGCTACAGCAACCGAAGGCTCTACGATACGACAGCCAGCGCCACTATCACCCAGCGGGATGTGGCTCAACTTATCAGGTCAGGCGTGGAGGTGCAGGTTATTGAGAGTGACACAGGCCGGGATATCACCACGGCTGTTCTGGGAAGGATCATGTTGGTTGAGGCAGAGTCGTGGGAAGATGCCCAGGTTTCGAGATCGTTAATGACGCACATAATTGAATTAGGAGGAGCCAAGTCCATGTCTATTTTGAAACACACCGTACTAGCCTCGATAGGCGCTTTTCAGGTGACCAAGGCGAAGGCCGAGAAAATCATCGACGAGCTTATCAAGAAAGGTGAACTCAACGAATCGGAGCGCAAGACAGCCGTTCTGGAACTGCTTGAAAAGGCAGAGAAATCGACGGCCAAAATTCGTGACAAGGTCTCTGCGGAGGCAGGCAAAGCCCAGAAGGAAATAACACGAGTGGCTAAGGAGATCAAGCAGTACACCTTGATCAAGTCTTCTGATGTAAAGAAATTGGAAAACAAAGTGGACAAACTCACAAAGGCTGTCAAGAACCTAGAGAAGAAGCTGGCTGCTAAGTAGGTTGGATCAGCAGCAATCTAACCATTCTTCTCTGATTTCTCAGGGGATTATTGTGTCTGGCTGCAGGGACCGACCTATTCCTGTTTAGTGGCCTCTTGCATCAACGTCTTCAGGGAAAGAGCGGGTTGGTAGGTAGAATCGAAATCCAATGCCCGGTCTATGAAGGGCATAGCCGAATCTGCCGGGAAACCTCCCTGCCAGAGACTCAAACCAATACAGTAGTAGGCTTGGTACAGAGCCGTGTCTCTTTTTAGAGCGCTATACATCATTCCAATACCATCGCTGAGGCGCTGGCGGTTTATCAATGAAAGACCCCAGTTGAAATAGTCGCTAGCCCGAAGATCCATGAAGCGCAAACCGCGCGCGTAAAGAGAATCGGTCATAGCGAACTGATTGTGGCGCGCCCAGAAAGCAGCCGCCTGGAAATAGGCCAAACCCATCATAGGGGCGGCTTCGACGGCTTTAATGTAGGCCAGTCCAGCGGAGTCTATGTTCCCGACTTCCTCATAAGTCTCGCCCGCGTTAAGGTAGACTTGTCCTAGTTCATTTGCTCGGCCGAGGGTTGAATCGAAGTTATTTGCGGCTATTCCGAAGAGCACCAGAGCCGAGTCGAGTTGTCCTTTATCTCGAACCAGCAAGCCAAGGTTATTTAGGGCGCTGTGGAAACCGGGAGAGAGCGACAGGGCGCGATGGTAGTTAGTTGCCGCTTCGTCGAGTTTGCCAAGCTGGTATTGAGCGTGCCCAAGACTGGTCACTAGCGCAGCAGAGTACGGGAAAAAACTGTCGGCTAATAAGTATTCCTCCTCGGCGGTATTGTAGTTCTTAAGGTTTTCCGCTTTGATGCCGGCATTAAAGTGAATCTGGAAATCATTGCTTCCACCTTCCTCGTAGTACAGGCGGTTAACAAGGAGAAGACTTACGATGAGTATCCCGCCTGCAATCCAGACGGGTTGCAGGTGACGTTTGCGAATAAGATCAATCAAGCCCGCTATACCGGCCGCGGCTATGATAGCGAGAATAGGGATCAACGGCAATCTATGCCGGGCCGTCACCAGAAAGAGGATGATCGTGGGGATGTAGGCCAGTACGAAAAGATACAAAGGTGCGAGTTTGGACAGGTCTTTGCGCCTGACATAGATACCGACCAGCACCAGAGGCAGCAGCAGACCGAAGGGAAATTTCAAGCCATTCTGCCACATCAGGGCACTAAAGAGCCAGGATTTGCCGCGTTCATAGTAGATGTCGAAGTTGTCACTGTTTTCAAAACCACAGATGAAGTAGACCGTTTTGCGCCAGGTCAAGCCAAGGAACTGGCCGGGGTTGTCGGCTATGAATTGCAGGGTCTTGTTAGTCCAGAACGATGATGCCTCTGCCTCTGACAGTTGTCGCCCCGTCTCGCGCTGTGCCGCGGCCATCGTGGCAGGAATAAACTGGCTCCAACGGAGGGATTCGTTGAGATCAACTTCCGGCATTTTCATGGATAGGCCGTTGGCGACCGGGTTGTTGCCAATGTAGAAATTGACTCCGCCCTGAGTCGAGATCAGCGTTGGTTCTCCGGTAACCGCTAAGTTGCGGACTGTAACCGGGAGGATCATCAATCCTACTCCGACTGCGAGGGCCAGCGGCCGTAAAAGACGGAGCTTAATGTTGGGTATAATGGGTCTAGCAAGATATAGCCACAGCATTAGCACCGGGATTACAATCAGGATATTCGGGCGGGCGATAGTGGCTAGCCCAAAGACGATGCCTGTAGTTAGCCATGTGAGAGCCGATTCGGATTCGCGATAGGCGACGAGACGATACATACCCCACATGATGAAAAACAGGAACAAGACCGGGATGAGAAACATCGCTTCGTAATATAGGAGGGTGCCATAGAAAGCATAGATTAGAGCCGCGATCAGGCCGACTGTCCGACCATAAAAGAGATGGCCCAGGCGATAGGTGAAGAAGGCGGTTCCGCCGCAGAGAAGTAGTTGCAGGAGTTTGGACCAGAATATCGAAGCGCCCGTTATCCAGCGTAGTAAGGCGAGCAAGTAGGGATAAAGTGGCGCACGGAACCAGGCACTTTCCCCCCAGAATGATTTGTCGATGATCTCACCAGCCCACATCCAATGCCATTTTTCGTCCACCATCGGAACAGAAAATCCGGGCTGGTAGCTAAGTTCGAGCAAGTAGACAAGGCGTACAAGGATTGCGGCACCAACAGCGATTAGCGGAAACCTGTTTCTGTAGAAAAAGTCTTTCATATCTCCAAGAGTGACAATCAAAACCTACGGATTGAAGTCAGACAAACTACATCCTTATCTCGCGTCCGCCGTCCTTCGACTCCGCTCAGGACGACAATTGGCGGAAGCTGTAGGGCAGCCCGCCGCGGCGGATTTGCGCTCCTGCCAGAAAACAGGCGATGCCTGGCGGAACCACCAGGGGATTCCGCCTTACTTACTCTCCGTCTGTCTCATTTTCATTTCTTCTTCTTGCCTAGTCCATTATACGCAAGGTGAGCTAAAAGGGCCGCCAAACCGGCGAACAAAAGTAACGACAAATAGGGGCTGAACGATCCTGACAGGCGATCCCACAAACCGTCGTGGGCATCATAGTAGTTGATGTATCCGCCCGACATACCCAGCATGAAGGCGGTAACTACCCCGACTATTGAATAACCCGCTACCAATCCTGATGAGAACAGAACACCGCCCTCATTGCGATCTTTGTATTCCTTGTCGGTTGAGGCTTTGCGAATGAACCAGGCAATGGCTCCGCCAATCATAATAGGTGATGATAGCGATAATGGTAGATATAATCCGATGGCAAACGGCAGCGATGAAATACCCAGCAACTCGACAGCCAGGGCGATCATGCCGCCGACAATAATTGGCGCCCAGGGGAGGTTGGAGTTCATCACGCCCTGCACCACAGTGGCCATAACATTGGCTTGTGGAGCAAGGAGGGGTGTTCGTTCGGTGGCACCCTCTACAAAGCCGAAAACATCGTTGAGATAGTAAACAGTGAATCCCATTGCTATGGCAGGGAAGAGGAGACCGGCGAATTCAACCAGCTGCTGTTTCCAAGGTGTAGCACCGAGCAGGTAGCCGGTCTTGAGGTCCTGAGCAATATCACCCGACATACAAACGGCGATACAGACTATTGATCCAACCGACATGGCAGTGATCATTCCAGCTGTGCCTTCTACTCCAAAATAAACCAGCACCAGACATGTTACCAACAATGTGGCGATAGTCATACCTGACACTGGTGATGAAGATGATCCGACAATACCTACAATCCGTGCCGCGACTACCACAAAGAAGAAACCAAAAAGTACAGAGAGGAACGCGCCCAAAAGATGCAACTCTGTGCCAGGAAGCATCCAGATAGCGATGATCACAACCACGACTCCGAGAAGCACCCATTTCATCGGTAAGTCTTTGTCGGTGCGGGGGACATCATTCGAAACTTTCTTGCCGATGAGTTCGTTGAAGCCTTTGCTGAACGAGGAAAAGATTACCGGGAACGATTTCAGCAGGCTCACAAACCCACCCAGCGCTACTGCCCCGACGCCAAGATACTTGATATAGGAATTACGCAACTCGGGTGGGGTCATATCGGAAATTGGGATTACCCCGGGAGAAATGACTACCCCCGGTATCTGTTCGCCAATGAACATGATAAGCGGTCCGATGCCCAGGTAGCCGAGGACAGCACCGCCCATCATCAGGGCGGCAATACGGGGGCCGATAATGTAACCGACGCCCAACAGGGCGGGCGTGGCATCAATACCGATCGTGCCGCCTTTGAGAAATCCCCTGAAGTGGTAGTCCACAAACTCGCCCCATCCTTTGAGTGTTTCCATACCTATGGTATAGATGGCACCCAGACCTATTCCCATAAAGACCATTTTGGCTTTGTTGCCCCCCTCGTCACCGGCAACGATGATCTCGGCGCAGGCAGTGCCTTCCGGGAATCTTAATTTACCGTGTTCGCGGTGGACGAGATACTTACGCAAGGGGATCATCAGCAAAATACCAAGTGTTCCGCCGAGTATTGACAGCCAGAATATCTGACCCTTGGAAACCTCGTGGATATAACCTGAAGCAGCGAGTTCGTCGTTGGCGGCCCAGATAAAAAAGGCCGGGATAGTAAAGATGATACCTGCCGCTAGTGATTCACCGGCTGAGCCTATCGTCTGTACGATGTTATTCTCAAGCACCGTTGGGCTTTTCGTGATAAGCCGCAGGATAGCCATCGAGATGACAGCGGCCGGAATTGAAGCCGACACGGTCATGCCCAGTTTAAGACCCAGGTAGGCCATAGCGACACCGAAGATCACTGAGATCAGGATGCCGAGAATAACCGCCGGCCAGGTGACCTCGGCAACATTGCTGGTGTGTGGAATTACCGGTTCAAACTTTTCATTTGGCTTCTTTGAATCGTTCACAAGACCTCCGGGTTATCAGTGGCGCCGTATTGAATCTCATTAAGTTAGGCGCAGGTGCATGAGAGTCAAGTTTTTATAGCCCTTTACATTGATTGACAATATATGGTATGACACGGACTAGAAATTGAACACGAAATCGATGTATGGCACGCCGGGGAAAAAGAAGTCTTCACCGAATGGAGTTATGAAAGCCAGATCGATTGAAAGGGATTCACCAAAAAAGCGAATACCATAGGACATCAGGATGTTTTCCACTTCGGGAATAACCCAGTTTTCCGTCACAAAAGCGGTTCGGCGACCGGCCCGAGCTTCTGCACCAAAGAGGATCATCGGCTTCTCGGCAATCTCACTATCGACAAAGCCAAATCCGAGGCCACCGGTCAGGCTGGCATCGGCTGTTCCATAGGTGCCTACGCCGTACATGATGCCAACGGTCGGTGAATTATCACCATTATCCCAATCATCCCAATCTGGTATCTTGAGAATGAGCGCACCTGCCGCGAGACTGAGATTTTCGCTGGCAGATATACCTATCTTGGGTGTGAAGAAAAACAGCTGTCGGTCAAGTCCAAGTCCGGGAAAGAGAGACATGCCAGCGCCAAGCGTGATGTTGTCAGACAATCCCCAAGCAAATCCAGGGAAGAACAGATAGTAATCAGAGAAATACCCTTTGCCCTTTTTCAACATACGTCCGGTCGGGCCAAAAAAGAGTCGGGTAGTGTTGGGATTGGGGAACCAAACCTTACCTTGCCTGATGGAGGAAGCAGCGATTTCTTTGATCTCCGATATCTTTGCGATTGGAATCGTCTGGGTTCCCAGTTCCGTCTCAAACGTGATTGTACCATCTCCGATCTCAACTATGCGTCCGATGAGAGTCGAGCCGCCCACGGTTGTGATGATCTGAACCTGGCTTGAGTCAGGGATTTTCAGGTCAATCATGACTGGATCGGTATTGTCGATGACGCCGGCATTGGTTACTGAAACGCTGATTGAAACGAAACAAATGATCCAAATGAATTTCGACATATGCCTCCCCATGTAGATGGACTGTCTTGAATCAAGCTATGGAAACCAGATTAGAAAGTCAAGCCGGGTCAATTGCTTTGAGTATGTTCACTGAGATTCGAGCAAAGAAATCGGCCACCCCTGTAATAGAGTGGCCGTTGTATTGGCAATATCAGTCTTTTTATGCGCTATGGGCACGCTACCGGTGGTGGACCACCAGTGAATAAGTACGAAACCAGATAGGTCAGGTCGGCGATGTTGATCTCATCATTGCCGTCTATGTCAGCTTCTTCCAAACACGGAGGAGGTGGACCACTAGTGAACAGGTAGGCCACAAGGTGGGTCAGATCGGCAATGTTGATTTCATCGGGCAATACGTAGTCGACATTGCCTCGCATTGGTGGAACACAGCAGCTATACGGACCGCCGATGTTCAACAGAACGGAGACATTGTCTGAGGCGTAGTTTGCTGTCGCCAGGTCATTATAGCCATCACCATTGAGATCAATTGAGAAGATAGATACTGGATTATCTCCTACACCATAATTGACTGCAGCCTCAAAGCTCCCGTCACCGTTCCCTAGTAGTACAGAGACATTGTCATCAGTTCCGTTCGCTACCGCCAGATCATTGTCACCATCATCGTTAAGATCAATCGAGAATACAGAGTACGGACTATCTCCAACAGCATAGTTAACCGCGGCTTGGAAGGTCCCACTACCGTTGTTCAGCAGTATAGAAACATTGTCATCAAGTCCGTTCACAACTACCAGGTCATTGTCGCTATCACCGTTAAAATCAATCGCAAATACAGATCTAGGTCCATTTCCAGCGGCATAGTTAACCGCGGTTTGAAAGGTTCCAGCACCATGATTAATTAGTATTGAGATATTATCACCACTGTAGTTCCCTACCACCAGATCATTGTCGCCATCACCGTCAAGATCTCTTGCGAAGACAGACTTCGGTTGATAATCAGTAGCATAGGGGACGGCGGTTTGAAAGGTTCCGTCGCCGTTATTTAGCAGTACTGCGATACCGTGATCATGATAGTTTGCGGTTACCAAATCACAGTCACCATCTCCGTTTAGGTCCTCCGCAAAAACTTGGTAAGGAGTATTTCCACAACTATACAGAACTGGAGCTTGAAGGGTCCCGTCGCCGTTATTTATCAGTATTGCGACTTGGTCGGGGAAAATGAGTGTTACCGTCAGGTCATTGTAGCCATCACCGTCAAAGTCACATGAGGAGACTTTGTAAGCAGAGTGGAGATAGTCAGAGTAGACCGGAGGCAGAAAAGTCCCATTGCCCAAATTCAATATTGTTGAGGCATTAGAGGCGTTGTTATTCGCTGTTGCCAGGTCATTGCTACCATTCCCGTCAAGATCAATCGCGAAGATAGATTGAGGACCGTCTCCAGCGGCATAATCGATTCTTGGGCCAAACATTGGTAGCTCAACGTCCTCAGTGATCTCAGTATAACAGACCCCGTCACAACCAGTCGCGTCTTCCGTCACGGTAATCGACACAGCAGTCGCAACCTTGTAAACGGCGTCGGTAGTACCCTGACCACTGAACGGCTCGGGACTCCACACATACGACAGCGGCATAATAAGATCACCGGGATTGGTGACATCAACGTGGGCCGTAATCTGAGTCACGTCATAGGTCAAAATACCACCAGTACAGGTCAACTCTGGAAGATCAACGTCCTCAGTGATCCAAGTATTACAGGTCGCGTCACTGCCAGTCGCGTCTTCCGTCACGGTAATCGACACAGCAGTCGCAACCTTGTAAACGGCGTCGGTAGTACCCTGACCACTGAACGGCTCGGGACTCCACACATACGACAGCGGCATAATAAGATCGCCGATATTGGTGACATCAACGTGGGCCGTAATCTGAGTCACGTCACAGGTCAAATTACCACCAGTACAGATCAACTCTTGAGCCATAGCTGCGATCGGCATCGTGACCACCACAACTACGAGCAAAATCGTTAGAAAACCATGCATGGATGTTACCTCCGGATGACTTAGATTAAATCAGGATCTATGTTTTACGTACTTAAGAACAGCGTTAAGTAACTTCAAATATGAATATAGCATAATAGTCCATGATTATCAATAGGATTGTCATGAATACACAAAACCCCCGCCGGTGAAGGCGAGGGTTTTGCTGGGCTTGTGGAGCTAGGGGGAATCGAACCCCCGACCTCTTGAATGCCATTCAAGCGCTCTCCCAACTGAGCTACAGCCCCATATCTTTCTGAGGCCAACTATACATATGGTATCGGCCGGTGTCAATCGGTTTTTATGTGTTACCTCATCTCTTTCGGGCCAGGCAAAATGGCAGCCCCACCAGAGTTATGACCATCGCCACCAGTATGACTGATTGGTAGCTTTCCACAAAAAGGAGTGCGGAATCGGTGATCTCAGTCACCTGGGCAGATTCAAAGAAGGCAAACAGCGAAGTTGCCAGCGCTACGCCGACGGCAATACCGATATTGCGTGACGTTGCCAGGATGCCAGAAGTTATGGCTCGTCTGTTTTCAGGGACCGATCCCATCAGGGCTGAAGAATTGGGTGTGTTGAAGACAGCAACGCCGATACTGGTCGCGGCCAAACTCACAATAATGTATATCTCACTGGTAGTGGTATCCAATTCTGATAGGAGATACAATCCGCCAGCCAGAATTAGCATTCCCGCCGTAGTCAGGAAGCGTGATCCAATTTTGTCCGACAAGCGACCGGCCAGAGGGGCGACGATGAACATGAGTACCGGGAAGATAATCAGATACAACCCGACTGTCTGGGGCTCGAATTGTTTCACTCTTTCAAGATAGAAAGGTATCAGAACCATAACACCAGCGAAAGCGATGAACATCAATACTGCCGCAGAAAGGGCGGTAGTAAACTGACGGTTGCGGAAAATGTCCATGCCGATCAGGGCCGTATCCGGGTTTGATTCTGATCGAAAGAACGAGATGAAGGCTGCCAGCGAAAGGATAGCCAGCCCCCAGATCCGGAAATCGGTCAGAGAATGATCATCTATTAACGACAAAGCCAATGTTCCCGACAGAAGAGCGATTGATAAGGCAATCGCTCCGTGAAGACGTAACGGTCTGGTGGCGTTTTGTATGGGGAGCATTTTGAAGTACTTCGATGTAAGAAACAGTCCGACTAATCCAATGGGAATGTTGATTGCGAAAATAACCTGCCAGGGAAAATGTTGAAGGATCAGTCCCCCAAGCGGAGGGCCGGCCATCATACCGCCAGCAACCATCATGACCATCATGCCTATCGCCTTACCACGCTCCTGATCAGGGAAAACGGTCGTTACCAGTCCCGGTCCAACTGCCTGGAACATGGCTGAGCCGATAGCCTGTACGACCCGTCCGGCAATAAGGATTTCGATTGACGTAGCCACTGTGCAGACTATCGATCCGATCAGGAAAAACAAGAAACCGAATTTGTAGGCAAATCCATACCCTTTGCGCTCGGTCCAGGCTCCGAACACCAACATAAGAGAGACAACCGTTAGCGCATAGGCCAGAACTACCCAGGCCACAACCGGAATGCCACATTGGAAATCGACAGCAATGGTCGGTAGGGCGACATTGAGAATGGAACCGTCGAGGGTGGACATGAAGGTTCCGATAGCCCCGACAGCAAAGAATCGGTATCTGTGTCCTTGGATTTCAGTGCTGCTCACGCTGTCGTGGAATCCTCATAAGTTATTGTGCAAAAAAAGATTGACAAACTATAAGGGCAACCATAAGCTTTCCAGCGAAGACAGTCAAACGGTTTTTCTTTGGCAGGTGTTAAACACGTGCGTCTCTTGATCGTCAATATGATGCAGCGTCGATAGATCGGGAAATGAAAAATAGTATCCCGGAGCTGGTAGATAGATTCGCCCAGGGCGATCAAGTGGCTTTTGCTGAGCTACTCAAGCGCTTTCGACGGAAGATCTACACAATGGCGTATCAGGTATTGGGAAATCATCTCGATGCCGACGAAGTAGTACAAGAGACGTTTGTGCGTATTTACAAGCGTCGTAAGGAGTTAGCGAATGTAAAATACTTCTCGACGTTCTTGCTGCGGATCGCGATGAATTACTCGATTGATCTGCTCCGCAAGCGTAAAGGCCACAGCCATATGGGTGACGATAGCTACTCACTTCCAGGTGAGGTGCAGCTTCATCTGTCAAAAAGAGTGGCGACGCCGAGTGAAGATTATGCGAACAAGGCGCTAATGGAGGAAATCCGAGGGGCGCTTGATACACTGCCGCCAAAGCAGAAACTGACCGCCGTTTTGCACGACATCGAAGGTTACAGTAAGGCAGAGATTGCCGAAGTGTTTGGTTGCCCCGAGGCAACGGTTCGGTCTAACCTCCATATCGCCCGACGGAAAATGCGAAAAATATTGAGAAGGCGACTTGGGAAAGAGGAGTAAAATGACTTGTCGAGACATTCTCTCGCAACTGGACCGGCTTATCGACGATGAACTTTCACCGGACCAGGCTGCAACTATGCACAGACATTTTAATGAGTGTACTGCATGCCGCGAGGAATATGAACTTGCTCAGCGAATGGTGATGGCATTGGAAACGATGACCACACCTGTCCCCAATAGTGATTACTGGTCGGAGGTGAACGGTCTGGTACTGGCCAGAACTGTCGATGGGGAGATCGCTGCTGACTCCAAGTACCCATTTGCGAATCAAAAGGGATTGCAGAGAAAGGCGCTGGTCCGATCAATTCTGTCAGTTGCGGCGTCGATGGTGATCCTGTTTTCGGCTCTGCTGATCGGATCGCAGCATCAGACACAAATGTCTACGGTCAATACGGCCACTAGTCCGGTGCTGGCTACGGCCGACGTACGAGAGTTGTTGGCCTCTGACAATACAGCTATTTTCAGCAGAGAACATCAAATCCGGTTGGCTCAGGGCATGTTGCTGGTTGGGCTTCCCGGATCGCTTGGACGCTTCGCTGGACTGCCGGAGTTGTTCAATACAGTTGAGTAAAGAAGAATCTTGAACCGCCTATATTGAGGAAGAACATGTTAAGGAGACTCACCGCCTATTTACCGCTTGTGCTTTGGGTTGCCATTCTGGTCGCTGGTTGTAGCCAGGGAGAAAAACAGGTCATGTTGCGCTACAAGCAGGAAGCAGGGATGGTCCTGAATTACGAACAGGAGTTCAAGCGCAGTGTCAAGGTTATCGAAGCTGATTCGATTATCAAAGAACATAGCTCCGAATACTATGCTACTATTTCCCAGGAGATTACCGAACTGTTTGACGATGGGTCGGCGGCATTGACGGAGAAGGATATCTGGTTTTACGATGCGCCTTCAAAGGAAGATTCGACAGTGATGGAGAAGCGTGAGTTCAGCCGTGAATTGAGGTTGAAGGTACGACCGGACGGCAAGGTACTTGATATTGAATTCCCCGATGAAGAGAGCAAGAGCACGATTGCTTACATCAAAAACATATATGAACAAGGGATGCCGGTCTTTCCCTCTGGAGAAATTTCTCCCGGCTACCACTGGACGCAGACAACCAAGGTTTTGTTGCCGGATGGTGTCATGGAGGCTTCGACAACTTATCGCTTCAAATCTCTGGCGCGTGAAGGTGGTTATGATTGTGCGGTGATTGAGTGTAGCGGCAACCTCGTAATTCCCATTCAGGCGGACCCAAGCGACTCGTTGGACCGTACTGGCGTGGACCATATACAGACCACGGGCAAAGTGTACTTCGCATACAAAGAAGGGCTGGTGGTTTTGCAGAGGGAGCGCTGGGTTGTAGATGGTGACCGAACCAAAATAATCGAGGGTAAGGAGGTTGACTACAGCGTAGCTATCGAAGTGGATACTGAGTTCAAGCTCGTTCAGAGAACGCTAGCGCCGTAGGTGATTGTCTTGAGAAAGATATTGTCATATGCGCTGATTGTCGTCGGTATCCTGACCGGGCAAGTTCTCGCGCAACCGCTGTTTTACAAGCCCTCTCTGGAGCGCCAGAATATCCTGTTGAACTATGCCAGTTTTGCAGGGCAGGACCAGAGCCAGATTCGGCTTGAGGTGTACTACCAGGTATACAACGAAATCTTGCCTTTCCGCATGACGGGAGGGATTTATCGGGCTGATTACGAGATCACGATCAAAGTTATTGGGAAGGACGGGCTGACAGTAGCTTCACACCGTGAAGAACGGTCGGTGCAGGTGGTTGACTACAGCCGAACCCGATCCCGCACGGATTATCGTATCGGCCAAACTAACTTCGAGCTCCCCACAGGCAAGCATCGTCTGAGTTTCGTATTGTCCGACAAACACAGTAGCCTCACTTTCAGACGGGAGCTCAAACTAAATCTCAAGTCCCTCCAGACATCAAAACCGAAATTGTCTGATATAGAGTTGGTTCATGCTACTGTGGCTGTCGATTCGGCTAGCGGTGATTCGTCCGTAAGTGATTTTTTCAAGGCGGGTATGGAGGTAGTGCCGTCGCTGACTGGATTATTCGGGGGAGAGGATGATAGTCGTCTGCTGTTCTATATGGAGATCAACAAGGGAACTGATTGCTGTGATGAGGTCACGGTTGTGACATCCTTGCGGCATAATCGCCACGGTTTGCAGTATCGAGATTCTGTCCGCACGGTCCTTGACCAACCGATAGTTCGTCAGTTACGAGAAGTATCCCTTACTGATTTTCGGGTGGGCGAGTATGAAATGAATGTCCAGTTACGTGGCCGACGCTGGAAGAAACTAGACGAGAAGAAAGTAACGTTTGAAGTTCCGTGGAACCAATTGACCTTGTTGAAGCATGATTACGACGAGGCTGTGGACCAGCTTGAATTCATTGCTAATCCGGGGGAAACCAAGCGACTCAGGTCTATTGTTTCGTATGAGGAGAGGTTACTGGCTTTTAATGAATTTTGGGCTTCGCGGGATCCGAATCCTTCGACGGCCATCAATGAACTCAAAGTACGTTTCTACCATAGGATAAACGTCGCCGATCAACGATTCTCGCTGATGGGGCGGAAGGGATGGCGTACGGATCGTGGTAGAATCCTTGTCGAATATGGCGAGCCTGATCAAATTGATGATTACCCGTTTGCAATGGATCGCTACCCGTATCAGAGTTGGCACTACTTCGAACAGGGGCCATACCGCAAGTTTACATTTGTTGACGAACACGATAATGGAGACTATCGTCTTATCTATCCTTATGACGGTCTTGACCAACGCCCTGGCTATTAATATGGAGAGAACTTTGACTACAATCCTGAAGCAAATAACAATGGTACTGGCTTGCACTGTCGGGTTGATTAGTACCGCCGTCATTGCTCAGCCAGATTTGGACACCGGGCTGACGGTCTATGCCGGGGCAACCACTTTTCCCGATCCCTCTTTCGACAGCCTAACGTTGGTTGAATTTCCCTTTTCATTGAGCCGGAGCGAATTCGAATTCTATCGACCGGATGGAACTGACTCGAGTTTGTACACTCGCATTTTTGCCCAGGTGGTTCTACTGAATACCTTTGGCGAACGGGTTGACTCGTCCACTACATATTTCTCAGTCCGCGCCTCGACGAGAGCGGAGACTATGCAGAAGGGGATCAGACTCTTTAACAAATTGCTTCTGATGGTGGCACCCGGTGTCTATTCGGCAAGAGTGGAAGTGGTTGACGTAGTGTCCAAACGAACCGGCAATGCCTTTGTAGATAAAATTGTCGTAGTGCCTCCAGAAAAGGTACACTTGTCATTGAGCGACCCTGTTCTGGCCTATAACATTACGCCTGAACCGGAGGATTCGACGGTACCGCGATCGCGGCTGGCTCGGAACGGGTTTGTTATCATACCCAATCCAGTATCGGTGTTTAGCACCACTGATACCATGATTTATGTGTATGCGGAATTGTACAATCTTGAGGTTGGCGAGGACGATGGCAAAGAGATACGACTTGATTTCGACATCATTCGCGATGAAATGGTATTTCGTTCTCTGGGATCACGTAACATTGTCAAACCGGGAGAGACAGCGGCCTTTGCGGAAACTTTCGATATCAAGAGTTGGTCTACCGGTCCATATGGATTGCGACTTATTGCCACCGATTCTCACACCAACCTAGCCGACACGAGTAGTACACTGTTTCGCATTATCTCACCCCAGGAACTCGCTGTCGCAATCGAAGAGTATCGATCCGAAGACCATTTTAAGGGGATGACATTGCAAGAGAGATGCAATCTAGTTCACTTTGTATTGACTGACCCGGAGCGGGAAACTCTGAATAGGCTT
This sequence comes from Candidatus Zixiibacteriota bacterium, assembly GCA_019038695.1. Classification (NCBI taxonomy): domain Bacteria; kingdom Pseudomonadati; phylum Candidatus Zixiibacteriota; species Candidatus Zixiibacteriota bacterium. The sequence continues at coordinate 67,266 of JAHOYZ010000001.1, read as the reverse complement.
ACCGACCTGGGCAAGAAGTCGTTCCTGGATCAATTTTGGAAGGAGCATCCAAGCGTGAACAACCCACGTACCGATATTTCGCATACTCAGGAAGATCTGGTAATGTACTATCGTTATGCGAATGACCATTTTTCTTCTAATGAGAAGAAAAATGACGGTTGGCGTTCAGATCGCGGAAGGGTAATGCTGACTTACGGACCGTGGGAGGAAATCGAGTCGCGAGATGTTCCAGTCAAACGCTGGCCTTATGAGATTTGGTGGTATCACTCGCAGCGTGAAGGATATGTTTTCGTTTTCACGAATCAATATGAGACCTATCGACTAGTCCACTCGAACGTCGATGGTGAGGTTTTCAACCAGGAGTGGGACGAATTGCTGCGATCCGACATCATGCATACCGAACCGGACTGGGTTCCAGTGATAGACGAGCCATAGTCACGTTTCGCTATACTTCGGAAGTTTTCGGATCTTCCAAGGATGAATAAGAAAAAGGCCGCCCGTAGTGGGCGGCCTTTTTCTTATCAATATTCAATGATAGCTCACTTGCCACGGTCGAGTTTGCGAATCTTAGACTGTTGTCCGACCGTATTACGCAGGGTACGCTTGACGGGAACCGTGAAGCGTGTCTTTCTCTGGTCGTTTAACTCAAGGGTGAATGATTTCTCAAATGAGCTGTTGCGACCGTCATCGGTGAGCTTGAGTTCGGCTTTGACGGTTTTCCCGGGGTCAATCGTCTCGGGCAGATCCACGTCAAACATCGCGGCACTGTATGAAATCATAGTGAGGTCTACCACCTCTTCCGAAACATTCTTAATCGTGAATGCGATTTCATCAATAACCTTGTCACTGAGTTGCGAAAGGTCCAGCTTGTATGGCTGCATTCGAATCGGGTAAGTCGAATCGGGACGTGGAGTAACATTAACAGTTATGGTTACCCTTTTGTCAGGCGGACCTTCATTGGTCTGAATCTTGGGCCGCTTGGTCATTTTTGACTTGTAGGTCTTGGTATGAAAAATAATTTCTAATTTTGAGCTGTCACCGACAGCTATCACCGTCTTTTCCAACGGCGCTTTGGTGCATCCTCAGCCAGGGACCACTTTGAGAATTTTAAGTTCGTCGTCTCCGGTTGACATCAGCCAAAAATCATGAGAGATCTTTGAGTGCTGCGGAACGAATCCAAAATTGAAATCGGATTCGAGGATCGTCAATCTGGGCGCACTCCAAGTTGAGCAAGCCAGAAGCATTAAGGCTACCAAGAAGAACATTAACAACTTAGACTGTTTCATAATCCGTTCAATCATCCTCCAATATGTCTTCAAGAACTACTCTGTTCAATATATCTATTTTCGCCCGATTTGAAAGTAATTTAATGATAGAATTTCCTTCTGATCGGGATAGTGAAGTTAGTTTTGCGTAAATTATCGACCGATATTGTCATCGAGGTTTGGAATTCCTGATCGACGTATTCAGGATTAAGTCTAATATAACCGGTTGCTGTGGACATAGCCGGGACAATTGACGGTAAGATTACCACACATTGATCGAAATCGCCTGAGATGTTTCGCAAACTCAGATCACGGTCGGTATGATTGGTCATCACGAATCCAATGCTGTCAATGCTCTTTTGGGTTGTGGATGCCAACTCGAAACGGAACGGAGAAACCGATATGGGGCGAAGTGAGTCGGGTTGCTGGACTACTTGCCCCTTCATAGATATTCGCAGTGGCTTGGTACGACCGTTGTAAAAGATTCGGATTGATCGGGAGAGGGAGCTTCTGTACTTGCTGATGTCCCACTCAATCTCCATTTCAAGACTGTCACCGGGAGCCATCCGATCACTCTCCATCCTGGTAATAGCACAGGAGCAACCTGTCTTGATTTCGTCAATGCTGACGGTATCGTCACCGATTGATTTTAACCAGAAAGAATGGGTCAGCATACAGTTCTTGGGCAACGAACCGAAGTTGTGCGATTTCATGGGGACTTCAAGCACAGCCTCAGCGTGTACGCCATTACCGGCAATTAGTATCAATAATGTCACTACGAACGCGTTTCTCATAATCTATCCTTATATGGTAACCAAGATTGAATGGTTCCAAACAGGGCCAATAATACAAAACCGATCGGCCAGCGTCAAGTCCCTCAAGAAACATCTTCGACATCAAATATCTTGCCCGGATTCAGAATCGAGTGCGGGTCGAACTGCAGTTTTATTCTTCTCATTAGTTCTACGGCCGCACCATGTTCGGTCTCAAACAAGTCTTTGTGCCCAAGACCAATTCCATGCTCACCGGAAATTGTGCCCTCGAACTCCAGAGTTTTGCGAATGATTTGGTCATTCACTTCACAGGCGCGTGTCCATTCTTCTTTATTGTCACGACGGGCCAGAATTAGTGCATGTAACAGCCCAAGACCCACGTGCCCAAAAGTGTGCATTGTGATGTCATTCTCACGCGCGATCTTGTGGCAGAAAGCAACTATCTCAGGGAGATGGGAAATCGGGAAAGCTACATCGTTGCGCAAAATAGTATAGCCCGGTCGGGCGTGTTTGATGGCTTCAGTAGTCCAGTGGCGGATTTCCCAGGGGCTTTGATTGTCGCCAAGGGTCAGGCGTGAACCACCATGTTCAGTGCAGAGTTCTTCCGCCAATTCAGCGTTGGAATGAAGTACTTCTTTGGGACCATGGAACTCCAGAAAGAGAGAGGGGGCTTCCTTCAAGCCATACTGTTTGAGTTGATTCAGGGCACGAATGACGGCTCGATCAAGGAACTCGATAGCAGCCAGGTCAAGGCCATAGCGACGCATCTCAGAGACGGCTCGAGAGGCTTCGATCTCGGTCTCGAAGACAAAGGCTGTTTGATGCCGCCCCTCTGGCAGACCGGCCAGCCTGATCGTCACCGATGTAATTACCCCCAGAGTGCCTTCGGAGCCGGTCATGAGATCGACCAGGTTATAACCGCTGGAACGTTTGATAGCGCGGTTGCCAAGTTTGACAATCTGCCCGGTGCCAGTCACTATCTCCAACTCCAGTACATACTCACGGGTACCGCCATACTTGACCGAATAGATACCGCTGGCATTGGTGGAGACCATGCCGCCTACAGTAGCAATATCCCCGGACCCGCCCGGAGAAGGAGGGAAGAAAAGTCCGTCGTTCTTTAAGTACTTATTCAGGTCATCGTAGATAATACCCGGTTGTACACGCACTTGCAAATCATCTGGCCAGTAATCGATAATGTCGGTCATACGGCTGACATCAAGGACTATACCTCCACTACTGGGGATAGTCGAGCCTTCAAGGGCACTTCCGGCACCGCGTGTTGTAACCGGCGTGTCTGTTTCAAAACAGAGTTTGACAATTGCTGTGATCTCGTCAGTGGAGAGCGCCCACACAACCGCCAGGGGTGTAACACCCGGAAGGGTTGATTCATCTTCGGCGGCAACCGCCAACTGGTCGGCCTGGACCGAGAATTGATCGTCCGGGACCAGCAAAGCGAGTTTATTTAGAAATGTGTCCGTATTGTGCATATAATACTTATCGACTGTTTCTCAGTGCCTGATAGAACACATCCCAGACCGGACAGAGGATGGGGTCTTGTTTGAATTTATCTCGATCGTCCGAATCCAGATGACGTTCATCGATGATAGTGAAATATACATACTCGCTGAACCAATCATCATACATATACCAGTAACCGTCGTCGCCCCGATCAGTGCCCCAGCTATTTTCTACCAGCCATTTGATTGGCTGTCCATCCGAAGTCGTATCAACGCCGATAATGACCATAGCGTGGCCAGGATAGCTGTCGCGATACAGGATACGATCCCGTTTGGAGATCGAGAAATCCATATCGAAAGTGCTGGCGTAGTCATATACGTCGGTGGCCATAATCCCGTCTTTTTTGTAATTAGCCTTGCCCACATCACACGCGAACCAGACCGCTTGACTGTCGAGCAATGATTTCAGAACATACGTTTTCTGTTTTTCGATAGACAGGTTAAGCGTGGTGAGGTCGGCTTTCTCGATCATATTGCGGCTGGATTCGATCTGGTAAATATGGTCGTATTCTTTGCCGGGGTTATCCATAAGCGTGACATACTCAGGCAAAGCGTCGGCCAGGAATTCATCGTAGAATGAACGCGGCGTGAACTCGACTGGTGCGGAGACAGTGGAGTCTTTGTCTTCGTAACGAAAAGTGAAACTGGTCGGGGGTTGGCCATAGGTGCAGACCAACATTGCGTAGATGTCACCAAGCATTTCTTCCTTGCGGAGACGTAGATCTTTTTCGCTCTGGCCGTTTTCGTGCATCGTGCGAAGTTCGGATGCGAAAGTGCGAAGTTTACGATTAGCCAGTTTATTGATAATGCCGGTCGAGACTGACTGTTTGGTTTCCGGCATAGCTGAGATTGGTGCCACGCCGTATTTTTCAACTAGATCAGTAACATAATGCCACCAGCCGCCGTCGCCGAACGGATTACGAAGAATAACGCATAACTCCCGGTCGTCAAAAGGGCGATCCCGTAGCGTGATCATTTGTTCGAGAAATAGATTGGCTTTTTCCATCTTGTCCCAGAATGTCAGGTACGGCTGGGAGAGCTCAAATGAATTGAGTTTGAGACGGGTCATCATGTCGGGGTGGAAAACATTCAGACCGGCGAACAGCCAGCAACGGCCGGAGCCTCTCTGGTTGGTGATGCCGCTCTTTTTAAGACGATGACTGAAGTGGTCGTCGTGGGACACTACTCGTTCCCGGTTGAGGGAGAGGTCCTGGATATTGTTATTTGTGATAGCGTTGATGACACCAACATCGGGACCGTTCTTATCGAACTGGTTTTCGAGTCGTGACATAAGGTCTTCGTCGAGGGTGCCTTTGTCGGCGGCAATTGATAGAGCCGCAAGAAACAACAGCGAGAAAATGACGGTTAGCAAGAAACGCATAGTTACAACTCCCTTCGTGGTTTTGACGAAGTGGACACATTTCAATTGAGAGCTAATTTAACACATTTGGACGGAAAGGGAATGATTTTGTTGCGGGGGAAGGTCGGGGTCAGGCTCAGTGAAGATGGCTTTGTTTGGGAATATTCTTTTTAGTGTGGAAAAGCCTTTGATCTAAACCGAAAATCTCATCATGAATGATTGGCCACCCAGTGATCAAATCAAAGAACGAACGATGAAACTATGAAAACAATACTACAAAAGGCAATTGCCAGAGTACAAACTATGGCTTAGATTTCAACTCTGTTTGTCTAGATAGTCTGAAGATGTACAATTGCGAAAGGAGTAGCACCGTGACAAGAGTTTTTTGTTATCTGCCCCTATTCATATTGGGAGTGGCTCTGGCTGTCTTTGCGAAATCGCCGAAAGTCAGCCCGGTAATGGATCAGGCCTGCAATGAACAACTACAGATCATGTTTAATGAAGATCAGGCCAGCCGGCGTGGAGAGGATGTTGAGAGGACCGACGAAGAGAGACGGAAACTCGTAATGGCCGCCCTGGCTGCCAACGAGGTGGTCACTCCGCGCGACAAACTACACGCAGGTTATGTGCTTCAGCATACAGGCCTCGCATTTTGCAATGATGAATTTGTTAGTCTGAGCGTAGAAAACTATCTCTTGGCACACGAACTCTTCAAGCAAGCTTTCGATGCCGGTCTGGACGGTGCCGGCTGGCTGGTCGCTGCCTCCATTGATCGATATCTGAGTTTTACGGAAGGAATACAGAAATACGGTACGAATAGGGTTGTGAACCAGGATACCGGTGATGAGGAATTAATACCGATTGATCGAGATGTTCCCGATTCTGAGCGAGCAAAATATGGTGTGCCACCTTTGGCAGAATTGCTGGCAAAGTACCCGGAACAGAAACGGTGATGTGCCCGTAAGGGTAGCGCGCTGACCAAATAGATATAGAGTTGTCATCCCTCGCCTGAAGGGTGGCAGTTGTCTTATATGACCATTCTGTGTCCACTCAGGGTGACTCATGTTTGTTGGCAGGAGCACAGGGCTCCTGCCCTACAAGAAGAATCACTACAAGAAGAATCACTTTTGGAAAACAGGGATGCCTGCCTTTTTCCTTGACTCAGAGACTTAAACCCTTACATTAATTATCAACCTGACAAGATAACTGCCATAATGGCAGTAGTGTCAATTGCGGACGTAAGTTGTTATGGCGTTTGAGAATCTGAGCGAACGAGAAAAACGAGTCCTTGCCAATCTGATTAACTATTATATCAGTTCGGCTGATCCGGTTGGTTCGCGGATTATTGCCAACAAATTCGAGATGGGTGTATCCTCGGCAACGATCCGAAATACGCTTCAGGACCTTGAGGAACTGGGTTTGATTTCGCAGCCTCATACGTCTGCGGGAAGGGTTCCCACCGATCTTGGGTACCGCTTTTATGTTGATTATCTTGTCCAGCCGGAGCAGTTGACTGAGGCCGAGAAGGAACATATCAAGCAGACGATTCTTCTTAAGGGTCGTGGCATCAATGCGATCCTGGGTCAGACATCGCGGATTCTCAGTGAAATTACAAATCAGCTCGGAGTATCAATCGCGCCCCGTTTCGATGAGGGTGTTCTCAAACGAGTCGAGTTGATTCCTATTTCCGACGAGCGGATCATGGCGGTGATTGTGGTCCGGTCGGGTCTGGCGCGGAGTGTCATTATTGAAGTAGAGACGTCAATCCCCGAATCGACGTTGCGCGAGGTGGAGGCAGTTCTCAATGAACGACTGGCTGGCCTTACGCTGGGTGTTATTCGCGATACGATTTCCCAGCGGCTAGTGGATGCTGCGGCAGGGGGAAGGCTTATTAAATTGATCGTAGATTCCAAAGATCATATCTGGACCGAGGATCGACCGGGTGATGTTCGTGTATCAGGTGCTGACAATTTGCTCCTCCAGCCGGAGTTTGCGGATATTGACCGGATATCGCAACTTATCAAGTTAGTCGAAGATGGCAGTGTTCTTCGCGAGTTCCTGCTAAAGGCAGGTGAAGAGGGGCTGATAATAACGATCGGGCAGGAAAATCAGTTCTCGGAGATACTGGGCTGCTCGTTGGTAACATCATCGTATCGGGTAGGCAAGATCGCCGGAACGATCGGCATTGTAGGTCCGACCCGGATGCCGTACAATAAACTGGCGTCGGTGGTTGACTATACCGCCAGGACGATTACAGAAGTTCTGGCCGGAATGGATTCGAGAGAGGAAGACTGAGTCATGGCGGATAAGAAAGACGCGGTTACGAACGAAGAAGCTGTGTCAAACGACGAGAATAATGATCAGGTAGTGGAAGAAGAGAGCGAGAACGCGGAGTCTTCTCCCGAACAGGAACCCGAAGAAGAACTGACCGAGGAAGAAAAGCTCTCTCGGCGGGTGGCTGAACTTGAAGACAAGCTATTGCGGGCGGCTGCAGAGTTTGAGAATTTCAAGAAGCGCATGGCTCGCAACTATGAGAATATGACCCGTATGGCTTCCGAGCGTATCTTGTTGGATCTGCTGGAAGTTGCTGACAGTTTTGAACGAGCGCTTGAGCATATGGACAAGAAAACTGACTTGAAGGCATTTCGCGAGGGTACCGAACTCATATTTGGTCAGATGACCACTTTGCTGGACAAATATGAAGTGACTCCGATTGTAGCTCTGGGAGAAAAGTTCGATCCCAATCTGCACGAAGCGATGATGCAGGTTCCTTCTGAGGATTATGAGGAGGGGTTGGTGGCAATCGAGATGAGTAAGGGATACCGCCTTGGACAGCATGTTCTTCGTCATGCCAAGGTAGGTGTGAGTATGGGCGTGGTGGATGAAAAGAAGAAAGATGAAAAGTGATAGTTCTTCCGACCGGCTGGGCGGATGATGATGTCTGAAAACAAATAGGCTAAGACTGATACAGGAGAGTCCAAACGATGGGCAAGATTATTGGCATTGATCTGGGCACGACGAATTCGTGCGTGGCGGTTCTTGAGGGTCAGGAACCGATCATTATTCCCAATCAGGAAGGGGCACGTACGACGCCCTCGATAGTTGCTTTCACCAAAGATGGCGAGCGCCTGGTAGGTGCCGCAGCCAAACGTCAGGCAGTGACCAACCCGGAGAACACGATTTTTTCAATCAAGCGTTTTATGGGTCGTATGCTCTCTGAGGTTTCGTCTGAAGAGAAGATCGTCCCTTATAAGGTTGTCGCTAACGACAAGGGAGCGGTCGAGGTCGAGAGCCAGGGCAAGACGCATAACCCGCCTGAAATCTCGGCGATGATACTGGGTTATCTAAAACAGGCGGCAGAGAACTATCTTGGCGGCGAGGTTAAACAGGCTGTTATAACGGTCCCTGCCTATTTCAATGACGCTCAACGTCAGGCTACCAAGGATGCCGGCCGTATTGCCGGTTTGGAAGTTCTGAGGATTATCAACGAGCCAACGGCTGCCTCACTTTCGTATGGCTTACAACGTGAAATTAAGCAGAAAGTGGCCGTTTTCGATCTTGGCGGCGGCACTTTTGATATTTCAATCCTGAGTATCGCCGATGGCGTGTTCGAGGTTGAGGCGACCAACGGCGACACGCATCTGGGTGGTGACGACTTCGATCAGGCGATCATTGACTGGATGGCTGACGAGTTCAAAAAGACCCAGGGCATTGACCTCCGTAATGACCGAATGGCTCTCCAGCGGCTCAAGGAAGCGGCTGAGAAGGCCAAGGTGGAGCTTTCGTCCACAATGCAGACCAATATCAACCTGCCGTTTGTGACCGCCGATCAATCTGGTCCTAAGCATCTGGACTTGACGCTCAGTCGAGCGAAGTTCGAACAACTTACCGACGCGCTTGTACAGCGCACTATGGACCCATGTCGGGCCGCTCTGGCGGATGCCAAAATGACGACCGGCGAAATCGATGAAGTGGTTCTGGTTGGTGGCATGACAAGAATGCCACGAATAATTGAAGTCGTAAAGGAAGTGTTTGGCAAGGAGCCTCACAAGGGGGTTAACCCGGATGAGGTCGTTGCTGCCGGGGCCGCAATTCAGGCCGGCATCATGGGTGGTGAGATGGACGACAAGGATATCGTTCTTCTCGACGTGACACCTTTGTCTCTGGGGATCGAAACTCTCGGCGGTGTTTTGACGAGACTCATCGAGCGCAACAGCACCATTCCGACTCACAAGTCGCAGATATTCTCGACTGCTGCTGACAACCAGCCGGCGGTGTCAATTCATGTTCTTCAGGGTGAACGCCAGATGGCTGTGGACAACCGCACTCTTGGTCGGTTCGATCTGGTTGGAATCCCGGCAGCGCCACGGGGGATGCCTCAGATTGAAGTAACGTTTGATATTGACGCCAACGGTATTGTCAATGTCAGCGCCAAAGACAAGGCGACCGGTACAGAGCAATCGATCAAGATTGAAGTGTCGTCCAGTCTCTCGGATCAGGAGATTGAACGCATGGTTCAGGATGCCGAGAAGAATGCGGAAGAGGACAGCAAGAAGGCGGATTTGATTAAGGCTCGCAATGAGGCGGACCAACTCGTCTATCAAACTGAGAAAACCCTCAAGGAGCATGGTGACAAGGTATCCAAGGAAGAGAAGACCAATATTGAAGAAGCTGTCCAGGCGTTGAAGGACTCTCTTGCCAGTGAATCAGTTGAAGTCATCAACACTGCCAAAGAAGCTCTCACGACTGCGTCACACAAGTTGGCCGAGGAGATGTACAAGCAGGCGCAGGCCGAGCAACAGGCCGCTGCCGGCGAACAACCGGGTGCCGAACCTGAGCCATCAGGCGAAGAAACTCCCGGCGAGGAACCCAAACCCGAAGGTGCCGTCGATGCTGAGTTTGAGGTTGTCGACGACGACAAGAAATAGCTGATCAATGACACAACGCGACTACTATGAAGTCCTCGGACTTGACCGAGGCGCAGCTGAGGATGAGATCAAGGCGGCTTATCGTAAGCTGGCCATGAAGAATCATCCTGACCGCAATCCGGGAGATGCTTCCGCTGAGGAGCGATTCAAAGAAGCTACAGAGGCCTACGAAGTTCTCAAGGATGACCAGAAGCGGCAGCAATATGACCAGTTTGGTCATGCCGGCCTTGGTCAGGGGGGAGGTTTTGGTGGATTCGAGGGTGGCTTTGATATTGGTGACGCTCTGCGCGCTTTTATGAACAACTTCGGTGGGGCCGGAGGTGGAGCCGGGGGATCAATCTTCGACGATTTGTTCGGTATGGGTGGCGGTGGACGACGGCAACGCAACCGTGGTGAAGATCTTCGGGTGCGTATCGAGTTGACGTTGGAGGAGATTGCAACCGGTATTGAGAAATCTCTGCGCGTGAAACGTCTTGTCAAGTGTGATGACTGTGGTGGCAGTGGAGTGGCGACCGGATCGAGCAAAAAGACCTGCCCTCAGTGTAAAGGGGCTGGTCGCGTACGTACACTTTCCCGAACGATCCTGGGAACGGTCCAACAGGTTACAGCCTGCAACATGTGTCGCGGAGTTGGTGAGGTAATCTCTGACCCCTGTCGCACCTGTGGTGGCGAAGGTCGTGTGCGCGGTACCAGTATGATCAAGATCAAGATTCCGCCGGGTGTGTCCAGCGGCAATTACATGACTGTAGACAGCATGGGTAACGTTGCTCCCGGCAACGGTGAACCGGGAGATGTTATAGCCGTGTTCGAAGAAAGTGAACATGAGTTCTTTACCCGTCGCGGTGGCAACATCGTTTGCGAGTTACCCATTTCTTTCACCACGGCCGCTCTGGGCGGAGTCGTTTCGGTTCCCTCTTTGTGGGGTGATGTGCAATTGCGGATACCGGCCGGTACTCAACCGGGCAAAGTACTCAAGATGCGTGGTAAGGGTATCCCACATCTGCATCGTAACGGCAGCGGTGATCAGTTGGTACAGATCACAGTGTGGGTGCCGACCAAGTTGCGGACAGAGGACAAGAACATGCTTGAGAAGCTGTCCTCCTCGGAGTCGTTTACGGCTCCAACCGGCGGTAAGTCGTTCTTTTCCAAATTGAGGGAGACGTTGGGAGTTTGAATCAGTTCTTACAGCAGCAGCCTATTGATTGAGACAAGCCCCGACCACTATGGTTTTGCCTAAGCCCCACGACAAAGATGAGAGCAGGCTGACCGAACTACGAGTAGAATTGCCACCATGCCATGTAGATGCCGTGTGCGATTTTATTATATCCGAAGAAATATCTAATGGGCTTGTCCTTGAGGACGAGGAAGACTGCGATGTCACGACGGTGATATTCTATGTTAACCCCGACGAGACTGACCAGCAACGAGCACAGTTGGCATCCTATGTTAATGGTCTGGTTGGGGATAATATGCCCATCGCCCCGGAGATCACGAGCCGGACGATTGTCCACCGGATGTGGGAAGAAGAATACCGAAAGTCGGTGTTGCCGGTGATCGTTGCCGATGACATCACAATTGTTCCGCCCTGGATTACCGATGTACCCCAAACGCGCTATCAGATTATAATTGAACCCAGGATGGCTTTTGGTTCTGGTACGCATGAGACGACCCGATCCTGTATGATCGTTCTGCGGAAATACTTCAAACCGGACGCACGGTTTCTCGATATGGGATGTGGCTCCGGGATTCTCTCCATTCTGGCTGACAAGATGGGGGCGTCGTATATTAAAGCGATTGATTACGATGTGGTGGCGATAGAGAATTGCCGTGAGAATGTTATCGCCAACAGGATTACTGCTCCCAATAACATCCTGTTTGGATCCATCGAAAAATGTCGAGGCGACGAGCCATATGATTTCGTCTGTGCCAACATCATCAAAGTGACTGTTCTCGAAATGCTCGATGATCTGGTCTCACTGACGTCTTCACCAGGAATGCTCGTCTTGTCAGGCCTGTTGGAGCAGGATGTCAATGAAGTATCCTCTGCTCTGAAGGCACACGATTTTTCCGAAGTCGATATCTATCCGGACAACGAGTGGCGAACCATTATCGTACAGAAGGAGTGCTAATTTGTTGCCACCGCTTTTCTATGCGCCGCCCCAGAATCGAACCGGGGACATCATTGAGTTATCGGCCGCAGAAGGCAGGCACGCCCAGTCGGTTTTGCGCCTCAGTAAGGGAACACCGGTGATCGTCGTGGATGGAATTGGTACTGCTTTTCGAGGTGAACTAACTGGTGGTCCACGTTCGAAAAAGGTCACGGTTGGCATCCATTCTGAAACGCGACATTATGGGGAGCCGTCGATCCATCTTACTCTGGCGGTTGGACTTTCTGTCGGGAGTAAGTTTGACGAGATTATTGATAAGGGAACACAGTTGGGAGTCAGACGCTTTGTGCCTTTGGTCACCAACAAGACAAAGATGAGATTTGATGATCCCAAGCGTCTTGCGTCGCGCCTGAAGCGTTGGGAGAAAGTTGCCCTGGCGGCGCTAAAGCAATGTCGCCGGTCATATCTACCCAATATCTCGACGCCTACATCGGTGGTGGATTTCCTCCCACAGGTCGAGCCGGGAAGCCTGAGCTTGATTTTTCATCCCGACCCGAGCGTGTCATCTTTCGATAATTTGAGTATAAACTCTGACTATCAGCGGGCGTACCTGCTCGTTGGTCCTGAGTCCGGATTTTCAGACGATGAATACCAGTTTGCGATACGTGCCGGATTCACCCCCACCAGACTGGGTACGCGTATCCTGCGCACGGAGACTGCCGGACCAGCTGTCTGTGCCCTGGTGATGAATGCTGTGGGTGAGTTGAGATAATCCCGCCTGTTTCCGATACTTAAAGCTATGGAACTACTACTACCGATTTGGATCGGCCTGTTCGGGCTGGTGATAGGATCGTTTCTTAATGTGCTGATCTATCGCCTTCCGCTCGGCAAGAAATTCGTGTCTGGTCGTTCGGCCTGCACCGCCTGTGGTCAACAACTCAAGTGGTACCACAATATCCCCGTTCTGAGCTATCTTTGCCTGCGAGGGAAATGTGCGTTCTGTCAGGAATCAATCTCAATGCGATATCCTATAGTAGAGTTGCTCAATGCAGCGCTCTATTTGTATTTCTTCCGACAAGAGGGGATGTCGTTAGATTTTCTGATATTGGCAGTCCTGGCCTCCGCGTTGGTCGTCATTTTTTTCATTGACCTGGATCACCGGATCATTCCTGATTCCATAACTCTTCCCGGTATGATTGTCGGGCTGGCTGTGTCGATGCGGCCGGACGGAATCGGGATTCTCAGCGCCATCATCGGGTTGGTGGCGGGAGGAGGGTCGCTGTACCTGGTGGCGCTTTTGGGTGATTGGTTGTTCAAGAAAGAGTCGATGGGCGGGGGCGACATCAAAATGGCCGGTATGCTGGGAGCGTTTCTTGGGTGGCAGAAAGTCATCTTTGTGTTTTTCGGATCCGCTGCGATCGGGCTGGTGGTATCGTTGGCGGTAATGTGTTTTTCATCTCGACTGCGCGAAACGCGAATGATTCCGTTTGGTCCGTTTCTGGCTTCGGCGGCGGTGGTGGCTATCATATTTGGCGATCGTATCATCCATTGGTATCTAGTAACGGTCGTTGGTGTTACTCCGTGGTGATGTCGCGACGACATTAACCGCAACGATTTGATGGGGTTGATATGGGCGGCACAATGAAACGGTACGAATCGGAAGTACACCTGGGCTTGCTGGCAATCATTCTCGCCCTGGTGTTCCTGAGTTTCCTATCCAACCTGGTCATCTATCGAACTCGTGAAGCCAAACGCGAATCGCTTACCTCCAGCATGGAATCTGCCGCAGTAGTTATCGGACGCGCCTTACCCAGTATGGCAGAGCCACACCTGAACGCTGAACAGGAAGCGCAACTCAAACGGACCTTTCAACTCAGCAGGATTTGTATCTTCCCTACCAGACCAGCTGACGGGACCAGAGAAGCAAGACTCAAGTGGTTCCGTGTTGTTGCTCAGAAGTTGCCTGTTGCAGATATGCACGACCTGGCTGAGAAGCTCTTCACATCGGAATATCAAAGTTTGACGCGAGGGAGTAATGACCAATATTTCCTTGTCAGCCCTATTCCCGGTAATCGCTACAATTTATTGATCCTGTCCCGGGAGGATGTCGAACTGGCCTATCTTGATGATAGTCAGCGATTGGTGGCTACGATGGGAGTAGTAGTAGTAATTGTCCTGATCGGAATTTACCTGCTATTATCAAAAATCATATTCTCCCCACTTCGCAAACTAAAGCTTGAGGCGAAACATGCGGGTCGGTCGCTTGATGCCGGTGAGGACGACGCCGATGCAGTTGTCGAGGAATATCGCCGGGTTATTCATGAACTCAGGAAACAGGAACAGCAACTTCTGCGTCTGAATGAGATCATCAGGCAGAAGGCAGACTCACTTGAGCAGTTCAACAAGTACCTGCTGCAATCGATACGCTCCGGCATTGTCACGTTTGATCTTGAAGGCAACATTGTAACTGTCAATGATGCGGCCGAGAGTATGCTGGGGGTGACAATCGAAGGTTGTATTGGAAAGGCCTATGGGACGGTAATCCCTGACGGATCGGTGATATCGTCAGCGGTTTCGATGAGTCTGAAAGATCTGACGGCGACTGATTACCAGGAAACGGATATGACCGGCCCGGACGGACGTCATCTTACAGTTGGAGTATCCACATCGGTTATCTGTGGAGGAAACGACCAGCCGCTGGGAGTGTCACTGTTGCTAAATAACCTGAGTGAGGTTACGCAGTTGCGCACTGAACTTGAGGTAAAAGAACGAATGGCCGCGTTGGGAGAGCTGGCTGGAGGTCTGGCTCATCAACTGCGGAATTCGATGGGAGCCATATCAGGCTACCTGACGCTTCTAAAAAAGCGACTTGACCAAAAAGACACCGTTGAGGACAGCGTCGCGGCTCTCATTGCTGAAGCTGCTGAGGCACAGGATCTGCTCGAGTGTTTCCTGCAATATGCCCGTCCATTGCAAATAAACGGTTTCCCTGAGGTGTTGGCTGATCTCGTATTCGATGTAGTTAGTTCGTTTCAAGTGCGTCAGGATTTAACGGCTATCCGGTTCCGCATAGAAGCTGATATGCAGTTGACAGTAATACTTGATGCTCTTCTGTTCAAACAAGTACTGGGGAACCTGATTGAAAACGCTGCGCTGGCGTATGGTCCTGATGGGGGAGAGGTGCTTATTGAGGTCAGCGAAGCGGATGGGAATGTAATCATTGAGGTTTCTGACAACGGCTGTGGCATCCCGATTGAGAACCTGGACAAAATATTCACTCCCTTTTTCTCATCAAGAGCGGCTGGTACAGGCCTGGGGCTGTCGCTGGCTAGCAAGATTGTCGATCTGCACGGGGGAAGACTAACGGTCACATCGGAGGCGAATCAGCGGACGGTGTTTTCTGTCATTCTACCCATGATTCCAACACCAGACCAAGACAATACTAATTCAGGAGTTTCAGCCCAGGTTGTGACCTAACCGCCAGAAGTTTCTTGTCCGATGCACGAGGATAAAAAATGCTTTGGCAATCGAGTGAATGTATTATATTCACGGCTGATTTATTCAGGAGGACCATATGTTTTCACCGTCGGATTTTCGTAAAGGCTTGCGTATTGTCGTTGATGATCAGCCGTACTATGTAGTCAGCTACCAGCACTTCAAGATGGGGCGAGGCAAGGCTAATATTCGCACTAAGCTTAAGCACATTAAGACCGGTGCAGTCGTCGAAAAGGTGTTTGGCTCGAACGATTCTTTCAAAGCCCCCGATGTGGAAGAACGCAAGATGCAGTATCTATACGAGAACAGCGGAGCTTACACTTTTATGGATTCGGAGACGTTCGATCAAATCGAAATCCCCGTGGAGAATCTTGGTGATGCCCGGTGGTTTCTGCTGGAGAACTCCGATTACAAGGTGCTGTTCCTCGATGGTCAGGCGCTCTCGGTGGATCTGCCAGCGTCTGTTATCATGGAAGTTGTCACTACCGAACCGGCCGCTCGGGGTGACACTGTGTCGAATATTACCAAGCCGGCCACAGTTATGACCGGCCTTGAGGTAAAAGTACCGCCCTTCATCAAAGAAGGGGATATGATTAAGATAGATACTCGCACGAGTGAATACATAGAACGAGCCAATTAGAATATGTCCGGGCGGCGAGTAGTCGGTGTTGACGAGTCCGGTAAGGGTGATTTTTTTGGCCCGTTGGTTGTGGCCGCGTTTCTTGCCCCAGATGATGCCTGTCCTATGCTGGTCAAGGCTGGTGTGCGCGACGGAAAAAAGCTCTCTGACAACCGCGTTCTTGATCTCGACGAGTTCCTGAGGAAGGACTTTGCTCATCAATTGGTGGTGATCGACCCCGAGCAATATAACGCCCGCTACAAGAATATTCGAAACCTCAACAAACTATTGGCTCATGGCCACGGCGAGGCCATTTCCGGTGTTCTGGAGCAACAGACGGCTGATCTGATTGTAGTGGACCAGTTTGGCAAAACAGAATTGGTCGAGAGTGTCTTAAGAAAGGCTGGAGTGTCGGTAGAAGTCAACCAGCGCTTTCGCGGTGAAGAAATAGTTCAGGTGGCAGCCGCATCAATCCTCGCGAGGGCGGCCTTTATTAGGGAAATCAAGCGATTATCCGGTGAGTACCATGTTGATATCCCCAAAGGAGCCTCAGCTCAAGTAGATCGAGTTGGTCGAGAATTGGTCCATCTCTATGGCGTTGATGTCCTGACCAAACTCTCCAAGACGCACTTCAAGAACTTTAGTCGAGCCTCAAGTCTTACTTTGTTTTCTAAATAGACGCCGATAACATATGTATGGTAACGACATTATGCGTATTACATAAACTAATACATTATATGTTGTGTTAATGTAGATGTCGTTAAAGTGATGTTTGCCGTTCTCTCATAATTGCCTCCCTTCCTTAATAGCTCTCCGGTTAGTGCCGATAACTCAAGAAATAGAACGGTTTCGGACCTTTAGGAGGTTTCGTGGAAGGTCAGACAGTGAATTTAGGGGCAGGGTTGATCTCTCTCTCCGCTCTTGTAGTGGTGTTGCGGTTCAGACCCATGATATTAGCTTTGAGTGGTGAAGTGTACCGACACATTTCGTCCGGGTTGGTGATAATGGCATTAGTGGCGACAGCCCGATTGGGTAACGACGCAGGGTTCTTTGTTTCTGTACCGTTTTTCTCCGAGCCGTTGTTTTTCAAGCTGACTTCCTGGATTGCTACGATAACCGCTACTGTGCTTCTGGCCAGTGGTATCTCCGGGTGGCTGGAACGTGGTCGCTCTCCACAAGCCCAGTCAGATAAGAAAGATAATCGGTACGATCTATTGAAGCAGATTGAGCAGCTCGTCGCGGGTGAGAGCCGAACCACATTGATACTGGAAAGAGTTCTGGAGCTAATTGTTGGGGGACTGAGGATTTCCAAAGGGGCCATATTTGTCCGTCAACAACGAACCGGAACCATAAGCTTTCTAAGTGCTGCGGGTGGTCTGGAGAAAGATGTCGATCTGTTGAGATCAATCTCAACCTCAGCTAGCAGTACTGACGAGAGTGATGATATTGCTGTGGAAGTTCCGCCTGGAAGTGAATCTCCGCGAGTAGTAATGCCATTGCGTGTCAAGGGTAAGCTGGTAGCCGTGTTCCTGCTGTGGACCGACAAGATTGGTCTCTCAATCGAAGATCAGGATGTAGTAAGACTCGTAATGGACATTCTTGGTCGCTCCATGACCAGCCGGAAGCTCCAACTTGAGGTCGAGTATGGCCGGCAACAGAACAGAGAGACGGAAAATCTCCAGGAAATTATCGACAGTGGTGGTAACTTTGATGACCGAGTGGTTCGAGTTGCCCGATTGCTACGGGGTGTGACAGGGGCAGAATATCTTTCTTTTACGATGGCCTATACGGGACGTGATAGCCGTCGGTACACGGTGGGACGAAACGGGACTCTGCTCAGTGAGAAGGGACTTGATCCAATTTGGCTGGAGGATCTATCTTCGACGATGACGGATGGGACGCATCCTTTCATGGCTACTACTGACATGGAGCAGATGCCGCCTTTTGTGGGTGATATCATGAAGGCCACGGGTGTGAAGGACCTACTCGTAGTTCCGTTGCAGGACACTAATTGCACTAAGGCGGTATTGTTGTTAGGACCGGTGCATGCTCGCGGACGTACCCTTCATACGTTGCGAGCAATGATACCAGTTCTTGCAAGGATGTTGTCCGCCGAGATTGGTCGCTACGAAGAAGAGCAGTTCCGTCGCAGGCACACATTGGTCAATTGTATTTTAAGTGAACTCGCCTCAGAGTCGGAGTCGCAGCAAGTCTACCAGAAAGCTGCCAACGTACTTCTCAGAGAACTGCGGACATCCTCAGTGAGGATATCGACTTTTGAGGAGAACGGGACATTTCTGAGATCGCGGGCGTTGGCACTAACCCATTCCCAGGATGACATGGTTCCGGCCGACGGACATATGATCATGTCTCTGATGCCCTATCATCGTCTGGTGCGTGACCATGGACGACTGATGGTGATCAACCAGGAGAATGCTGAGGGCACAATGTCACAGGCCGAGACGAGGCAGATGTACCGTCCGGATCTGAAATCAGCCTTGTTGGTACCGATCACGCTGGGACAACAGGTATGTGGCGTTATCTCATTGGCTGACCGACGGCGTAGTGATCGCTACCATTACACACCCTGTGATGTGCTTTTCGTTTCCTCGGTAGCTGCTGCGGTGGCTCTTGTTATCCGGTCAGCATTTGATTCAACCCTGACTGAGGCTACGAGACTTCAGTTCGAAACAGTGGGTATGTCGACAGGTAGCTTCCCAAGAGGAAGCATATGTTCGCCTCCTGTCGGTCCGAGCGATCCGGTGGGAAACGTCGACTCAAGAATTGTGGCGCCAGAATCGACGGACACTGAGAAGATCATTGGCTAAGTATCCGATACCCGGTTGATGGAAATCATGAACGTGGTCTGGTACAGGAAATAGACTCATTATGCAGACCTATGTCTCAACCAAGTTAATACAGAAATACTTCCAGGCGAGGGCCGGTAAGAAGTTTGCTGGCATCGTCACTCAGGTCGATACAGCAGCTCAAATGATGGCGCGAATCCTTGGGGCTGATTTCGTAGCTGTTTTCTATTGCGGTCAGGGGGAACTGATACCGGTTTCCTATCAACACGGACATCATCTTTCCATACGCAATCTTGGTGCGCTGGAGTCATATTGGGCTAACAAAAGATCCGACCTGTTGCCTCACGAATCGATCATGATTGACCTTGAGGAGGACGATTCTGCATCTACTCTTCCGCCGGATCAATTCGGTCGGGACAACAGCTTTGCATGCAATTACCAGTTCCGTTACGACTTTGATGGAGATCTTGATCTAATCTGTTCCGCCTATTGGTATGAGTCCCAACCAGCAGTATCGCTGGAGTCTATACACATGCTTGATCTGGCCTGCCAGTCGGCCTCGATTGCCATGAATGCCGCCGACGATCTGGCTCAGGTCGAGAACTACTCGCAAGGGCTATCGCGACTGTTGCCTTTGTTCGAATTACCCCTGAGAACTCTTGCATACGACGAACTTGTCGACCAGGTGCTGCAACGCGTGAATGACATTATCCCAGGCGCGATTGTACTGGCATTACAACGGGACAACGATACCGGTTCTTTCACGCTGAAAGAACATATCAACTGTGACCGTCCCACTGACGAAGATCTCAAGCTGATGCTGGAGCAAGTAGAACCTCTCATTCGACTAGATCTTCAAGAAGATACGCTCAAGTATCGTTGCCAGAATCTTGGTCGTGATAGTGATACCTACTGGAGCCATGCGGTGATGCTTGAGATCAGCCCGGATTCCGATATTCACCTGGTTCTGGTGGTGAAGGCGGCTGGTAATATTGAGCTCAGCGCCAATGATCGTGAGTTGTTGTCTGTTTTGGCTGTCTTTGTACAAACTGTTCTGCGCAACGCTCTCCTGGTAAAACAACTACGGGAAGCCAACCAGCTTTTGGACGAAGCTTCACAACGGTTGGCGAATACCGAGACTGTTGCTGCTCTGGCCGACATGACTTCCGGTTTGGCTCACGACTTTAATAACGTCTTTGGTGGTCTCATCGGGCGCGTGCAATTGATGAAGCGCAAGACTGAAGATGGCGCCAATCTGGAAGGGCTGAACCAACTCGAACACCTGGCTCTTGTTGGAGCCGAGTCGGTTCGACGTCTTCAGGAGTTCAGTACCAGCGTCACGCAACGGAAGTTGTATCCGGTCGAGCTGGGTCAATTGCTCAAGGATTTGATGGCGGTTGGCCGGATTACCTGGCAGGAGATTGCAGCCGGAAAGAAGATACAGGTATGTGCCAGGTGTCTGCTTGATAAGGTCGTGGTTAGTGGTGATCGGGTAGACCTAATGACAGTTATCGACAAGCTGGTTGATAACGCTGTGAAGTTTTCGCCGAACGGCAGTAAGGTGGATATTATTGTAGCTGCCGAGGAAAACCTTATCACCATAACCGTTAGCGATGAAGGTCCGGGTATTCCGGAGCAATTACGGACGAAAATATTCTATCCATTCTTTACGACAACTCTGGAGCGTGGAGCCGGGTTGGGATTGGCGATAGTTCGCGGTATAGTGGGACGTCTCAACGGTAACGTCGCGGTTCATTCTAACGAATCAGGCGGATCGAGTTTTGTAGTGACCCTTGAAGGCATAGAGGAGTCACCCCGGAAAGTGGTGCGGGAAACGACGCTATCCAAGAACAAACCGGAACGTCTGCGAATTCTCGTTGTCGATGATGATAGCGATGTACGTGAAGTACTAATGGACACGTTGGCTATAGATGGGCACAATCCGGTCGGTTGTCCCGACGGATATGTAGCGTTGGAGGAAATTGACAAGCGAGATTTCAACATGATGATCACCGATCTTGGTATGCCCGGCATGTCTGGTCTCGAACTGGCGGGAATAGTACACGAACGATTTCCGGCCATGCCAATTGCCATGATAACCGGTTGGGGGACACAGCTTGATGAGAGTGAATTAGCTCTTAGCGGGATCAGGACGATTATGTCGAAGCCATTCCATCTGAAAGACGTCCGGGCGCTGGTGAGTGATCTGAGTGCCGAGGCTCAAAGCAGCGATCAAATTTTCCCAAGAAACTGATTGCCTTTTTCTTAATTACCAATATATTTGATTCAAACGATCTTCGGGGTGAGGCGAAAATCCTCGACCGGCGGTGAAAGCCCGCGAGCTGGAGGTTTCTCCGGCAGAGTCTGTGTAATTCAGACGCCGACGGTATAGTCCGGATGAGAGAAGATTGCATTAGAGTTGATGAAAGCCCGTATGGGTAGGGCTGTCATCTGCTGTTGTGTTTTACCCCGAAGTGTACTTTGGGGATTTTTTTATGCCCGAGCGGACAGACCGCGAGTTCATGGCGCTGGCTCTTGAATTGGCCTCACGGGGCCGGTATCACACTGCGCCCAACCCTATGGTTGGGGCGGTCATCGTCAAGAAGGGCCGCATAATTGGTCAGGGCTATCACCGCCGCGTTGGGGGTGATCACGCCGAAGTGGCTGCCCTGAAGAACGTCGCCCGTTCGGTGCGCGGGGCTACCATCTATGTCACCCTCGAACCATGTTGTCATACCGGCCATACTGGCCCATGCACCAAGGCTATCATAGAGGCTGGTATCAAGCGCGTCGTTGTGGCCGTTAAAGACCCCAATCCTCAGGTAAACGGTAAAGGTCTTCGAGCGCTTCGGAAAGCCGGTCTTACCGTCGAAACCGGACTCATGAGAACTGAGGCGATCCGCCTCAACGAAATCTACTTCAACTGGCATCGACATGGTCGGCCGTTTGTAGTTCTCAAAATGGCGCAATCGCTTGATGGTCGGATAGCAACCCGGACCGGCTCGTCGCAATGGATCTCGTGCCCGGCCACACTCAAGCTTGCCCATCAACTTCGAGCCGAATTCGACGGTGTCGTGGTGGGGATGAACACCGTTGCGGTTGACAATCCATCTCTTACTGTTCGCCGCGTCAAGGGTGCCAATCCGTATCGTATTGTCCTGACCTCGTCATTGAAGTTCCCACGCAGGTGTCACCTGCTATTGGATAATGATGACTACAAGACAGTAGTTGCGGGACCGGCGGCGGCGAACGAACGATTTGCCAAAACAAAACGCGGACAGAACCTCATCTACTGGAACCTGGCCGAGAAGCCCAACGGCCAGCTTGACGTGGCCGACCTCGTGAAACAGGCAGGCAGCTTCGGTCTGAGATCGCTGTTGATTGAGGGTGGTCAAAACGTGGCGACCGAATTCCTGAAACTGAACCTGGTCGATAAGTGTGTGATCGTAATAGCCCCGAAAATAGTAGGGGAGGGGATCAATGCTATCGGGGATTTGAAGACGCAGGTTATGGCAGATGCATTACAATTAGAGAAACACGAATTCCAACAACTGGGAAAAGACTGCGTGGTGATCGGCTATCCAAGGAAGAGAGCTTAGTTGTGTTCACGGGTTTGATTGAAGATATAGGCACGATCGTGGATCTCCCTGCGCGGGGAAACTATCGTTTGCTGACAATAAAGTCGCCTTTGGTCGATTCTGATCTGTCCATCGGTGATTCCATAGCCTGTGACGGAGTCTGTCTGACGGTTACCGAGCTTGGGGCTGGTTCGTTCACAGTGGAAGCTTCCCAGGAAACGGCGGAGAGGTCGATTCTACATATCTATCGACGCGGTTCGTTGCTTAATCTCGAAAGAGCACTTCAGGTCGGTTCGCGCGTGGGCGGCCATTTCGTGACCGGTCATGTAGACTGCACAGCAAGTGTTGCCAAGGTAGTCAGAGTTGGAGAGTCACTTGAGATAGTAGTACAGTACGATCCAAAGTTTGACCGGCTGGTGATCGAGAAAGGATCTGTCGCTATCAACGGTATCTCACTGACCGTCAATCGTGTTGATTCCGGTCGCCTCAGTGTCAATTTGATCCCCCATTCGGCGACGGCCACAACGGTCTCACAGTGGAAGACGGGTGATGAGGTCAATATTGAGTTCGATATGTTGGGAAAGTATCTGCTAAAAATAAATCAATATTCTGAAAACAACGGTTTAACTAAGAATAAGCTCTTTGAGAGCGGATGGTGATTATGGCTGACAAAAGAATATTCAACACTGTGTCGGAAGCAATTGAAGATATCAAAGCCGGCAAGTGTATCATTGTTGCCGATGATGAAGATCGCGAAAACGAAGGCGATCTTATTATGGCGGCAGAGAAAGTAACGCCCGCAATGGTGAACTTTTTTGCCACCCACGGACGCGGTCTTATCTGTGTTTGCATGCCCGAGGAACGCATGTCAAAACTCCAGTTGCATCCGATGGTGGACCACAATACCGCGCTTCAAGGGACTCGTTTCGCTGTCTCGGTTGATGCTGTCAATGACACTACCACCGGTATTTCTGCGTCTGATCGCGCAGTTACAATTAGGGTTCTGGCGGATGACAATGCTCGGCCGGAGGATCTGGCGCGGCCGGGACATGTTTTCCCAATCCAATCGGTTCCCGGAGGAGTACTCAGGCGAGCAGGTCATACGGAGACTTCCGTGGACCTGGCCCGGATGGCGGGACTCTCCCCGGTGGGATTGTTGTGCGAGATTTTGGATGACGATGGTTCAATGGCACGGGTACCGAAACTGCATGAGATCGCGAAGAAACATGATCTGAAGTTCATCACTGTTCGTGACCTGATTGCGTACCGTCATAGAACTGAAAAGCTGGTGCGGGAGATTGAATCCGTTATGTTGCCAACTCATTTCGGTGATTTCAAATTACACATGTACTCATCCGAAACTGATGACGAAACTCACATTGCTCTGACCAAAGGTGATATCTCCGGCAAGAAAGACGTTTTGGTTCGAGTTCACTCTAGTTGTTTCACCGGGGATGTGCTTGGCTCTTGTCGTTGCGACTGTGGCGATCAACTCCACGCCGCTATGCGTCAGGTCGACCGGGAAGGCAGCGGGGTGGTTCTTTATATGTGTCAGGAAGGCCGCGGTATCGGGCTGGTCAACAAGATCAGAGCTTACAAACTGCAGGAGAATGGTCGTGATACGGTCGAGGCCAATGAAGACCTGGGTTTCAAGGCGGACCTGCGCGACTATGGTACAGGGGCGCAAATCCTGGCCGATCTCGGTTTGACATCAATTCGACTTCTGACTAATAATCCTAAAAAGGTTGTTGGTCTTAAAGGATATGGTCTTGAGATCACAGAGCGAGTACCGCTCGAAGTGGAGCCGACACGGTTCAACCGGACTTATCTTGAGACGAAACGGGATAAAATGGGACATATTCTCCACCTCAAGAAGATGAGGGCTTAGATGATGGGTTACAAAACATTCGAAGGTAAGTTACAGGCTGAAGGATTCAAATTCGGCCTTGTTGTCAGTCGGTTCAACAACTTCCTGACCGAGAAACTTATGGAAGGCGCGGTCGATTGCCTTGTAAGGCATGGAGCCTCTGAAGAGGACCTTACGGTAGCCTGGTGTCCGGGGGCGTTTGAGGTGCCGTATGTTGCCGCTCGGATGGCCAAGTCCGGCAAGTATGATGCGGTCATTTGCCTCGGAGCGGTAATCCGGGGCGCTACTCCTCATTTTGACTACATTGCCAACGAAGCGACCAAAGGTATTGCCAAGCTGGCACTCGATTCCAACCTGCCGATTATCTACGGCATGGTCACCGCCGACACTCTGGAGCAAGCTATCGAACGCTCCGGCACCAAGGCCGGCAACAAAGGTTGGCATGCGGCTGAGGCGGCAGTGGAACTGGTCAATCTCTACCGAGTGATGGACTGACGATGGGGGAATCACCTCGTCGTCACGCACGAGAGCTTGTTTTGCAAGCTCTTTATGCCAGCGAATGTTCGGACGAAGATCCGGGCATCAAGCTTCAACGGTTGCTGGAGAAAGAAACCATCAGCGAGAACAATGCGCTTTTCGCTCGTGAGTTCTTTGCCGCCGTTCACAGGAACAGCGACAAAGCCGATGAGCAGATCACAGCGCTGGCGGCCAATTGGGATATTAACCGGATGGCTGCAATTGATCTCATCGTTCTCCGAATGGCGATCGTGGAATTGATGGAGTTCAAAAGTGTTCCGGTGAAAGTTGTTCTCAACGAGTCCATTGAGCTGGTCAAGAAATACTCCACCGCCAAATCCTCTCGATTCATAAACGGTGTCCTGGACCAGTTCGCAAAAAACCTGAGCAGTATTAGCGACGAGGGGTAGACAAAGTATCGGGTAGGATCTGGGTGCCCCACAGCTTCGGGCTTGTTGAAAAAGTTAGATATGTCGTTCATGACCCTTCGACTCCGCTCAGGGTGACTTGAAAGACAACATGTTGCAGTTTGTCATGCTGAGCGGAGTCGAAGCATGTTTCAATTATCTGGGTTTATCAACAGGTTCAGTTCGTCAGTAGGGCAGAACCCCTCTTGGTGGTTCTGCCAATTCGGTCGGGTGGCCGGCTCAAACTTGTTTGGGCCGGATGATGAGTGTTCGGTTTTTGGAAACAGTAGGTCAGGCCGCCTGTCGGCCTGACATTGAGCATAACCATCAAGCGGCAAGCCGCTTGACCTACCAGACTTTGTAGCCAGATCCGCGCCATCCCCTTGCCATTTTGGACGTCATTCGCTATATTGATCCAGAAGGGTAATTACACAGCGGGATATTCCAATGCGATGCGTTCTGATAGTTTTCATGGTAATCTTCTGGGTCAACACTTCTGGGATGGCACTTGATCTGCAATTGGAGCATGCCAACGCAGTGCATGCGGATGACTACTCGCTTTTTCCTGCATTCTACAACGGTTGGGATGATGAGGACAGTCTGGTGTGTGTTGGAGAATCGCACGCCGTGCACCCATCGGTGCTTCATTTTCCAAACAGCTTGTGGGGGTTCAGATACTGGATTGCTTATACACCCTTCTGCATATCGGAGAACGACGAGAACCCACATATAGCGGTTAGCAATGATGGCATGAACTGGGAGGAATTCACCTCATCTGGCGATACTTTGCGCAATCCGATCATCGATGCATCCGCAATGAACTGTACACACCTATCCGACCCAGACCTTGTTATCGAAGGGGGCGAGCGGCTCTGGCTATTGTTCAGAGTATCAATAGAACAGGCTGGTTTTGACGACCATTCGATTTGGGCGATTCACACATCAAACGGATTGGACTGGAGCGAGCCAATTGAACTGCTGTCGGATAGTATCCTGGGTATGGGGACAATATCGGCATTCGTCTCTCCTTCAGCGATAATTGATACAAGCGGTACCTGCAAAATGTTCGTGGTAGAACCACTGGCTAGTGGCACCACTCCTCTGGACACGTCTCGAGTGGTGATGTATACGTCACCAACCATGGGTGGGCCGTGGCAGTTTGTTGATACGTGTGATTTCTTACCCTCCAGTAATACAATGAAAATCTGGCATCTGGAAGTGATATCGAGTGACTCCATGAATCTTCTTGCGCTGGTGACAGAATCCCCAAACGGGAGGTTGAATTTTGGCGATTCCGCTGAGTTGTTCCTGGCGTACAGCGAAGACAAAGGCTCAACATGGGATGCACAAGAGGAACCTCTTCTGTCATGGTCCAATGATACCACCGCATGGTATGGAGCTTATGTGTATCGTAGTAGCGGATGTTGGATCGACTGTGGCGGGAATCAACTGTTGCGTTTGTTCTATTCAGCCCATGCGCGTTCGGTGAGTTATGGTGGTTCAGGTACCGGTTGGCAAACAGGACATACATTTGTCACATTCGATACAAGTATGAAACCGATTGTCATTGAAATGAATATCGACGGCATAGTATCTTCACAATACGTCATCAATCACACACCACTTATTGAGTGGAGCTACTTTGATCCTCTCGATGCCAAGGCACAAACTCAAGTCGAGGTCGCGGTCGGAACTGATGATGATTGGGAATATTCTGAGATGTGGAATCCGGCTCCATTCGTGGCCTCGGATACTTTCCTGACCTACTCCGGTCTGGCGCTCGAAGATGGCGTGACTTACTACCTGCGGTTGAGAGTGGACAACGGTACCGCATGGTCTGACTGGTATAACACCTTCTTCCGTATGAACTCGGTGCCGTCGATTCCCGTGCCGTTATATCTGCTCGAAGACGACGTGGTCAATAATACTCCCATACTCTGGATTGCTAACTCAATTGATGATGAGAATGATCTTCTCACATATGACTTCTCAGGATTTCATGATACCGATTGTGTCACTCCCAATATTGATCTTCTGGGAATCGTAGAAGGATCAGATTCAACAGGCGGGCAGGTCGTTGATCCCCTGGGTGAGGGTTGCATCTACTGGTGGAGTGCAAGGGCATATGACGGTTATGAATACTCTAATTGGTCAGTGTCACAGAGGATCTACATTGACGGTACACCGGAGGCTCCTACATCACCACAGGCCAACTTCCCACCCGATACTGGCGGGATGCCAGTGTTTGAAATGCTGACTAACTTCATGTGGAGTAAATCGTATGATGGTGATCCGTTTGATACAGTGCGCTACAAGCTTGAGATTGCAGTTGACCCGGCGTTCAGTTTCGTCAACACAACAGACTCGATATTGACTACGGAGTACTCGGTAGAGGATTCCCTGACCTTTGGCACCCACTATTGGTGGCGTGTGACAGCCTGGGATACGGACGGTTTGTCAACAGTTTCATGGAACACGCCTGACTTCTGGACGTGGGAACTTGGCGACCTTGATCATTCACACGAGGTCAACGTAGGTGATCTGACCTTTCTGGTTGCGTACTTGTTTACTGGTGGCACTGCACCGTACCCGTTGTTTATCACAGATATCGATGGCAACTGTACGGTGAACATCGCCGATTTGACATACTTGGTGGCTTACCTGTTCACCGGTGGCCCTGACCCCGCCATCGGGTGTGAACCAGAGTTGCCGCCGGAGTGATGGTATCTCAGATTACCAGACTACTTGTCCTGATTGTCTGAAGACATTCAATAGCGGTTTGTGGTATTGTCTCAGAGACCGCTACTTAAGTCGATTCGAAATAGGAGAGAATATAGACAACATCTATTTCTGGAGGTAGTACTATGAAGCGCGCTCTGTTTCTCTGTGTGGTATTCGTTCTTCCATCATTATGTTTTGGTCAAACTTGTGGTGACCTCAATGATGATGCGAACATCGATCTCGACGATTATAGCTGGTTGACCGACTACATGTTCCACGGCGGCCCCTTGCCTATCGGTGATGCTGATATGGATGAATGTGGTTCGGTGAACATAGGTGATGCATGGTATTTGATCCAACACCTTTGGGTGGCGGGTGACCCTCCTTGTGAGGGTTCTGTAACCTGCGTGTCGCCAACAGGCGGCAATAGCATAGACCTTGGATGTCCGATCGTAGTCCAAGAGCTTACCGGTGATTCAATCCCCATTCCGGTCTATATGACAAATACCGATACAATCCGCTCTGCGTCCCTTGGCTTCACTCACAACTCGGCGGATATCGAGATCACATCGGTCAGCTTTATTGGTTCTATGACCAGTACGGAAGTGGGTCGTGGTTTCAGCGTTGATCCGTCTAAGAATGAAGTCGTAATCTACTGGAATTCCGCCTATGACCAGATTCGGCCCCAAACAGGGGGGCTTTTTGCTACCATGTGGGCTCAGGTACCCATGGACACGCCGGATCATTTAGTGGATTTTGATACGACTTTTGTGGGACCGGCTTGTGAGTTCCTGTTGTGTCCGGTAAATGGCGGTGTGTTAACGCCGGCTTACAACGATTGTGGAGAAATTGATTTGGTGATTATGACCTCTCATCCAAAGTGCGGCGATCTGGATTGCGGCGGCGACATCAACATTGCCGACCTGACCTATCTGGTTTCGTATTTATTCACGGGAGGCAACCCGCCGTGTGATCCTGATGGCGATGGCTCGCCCGAGTGCCTCAAATAGCAGTAGCCACTTACAGGAGATCAATCTTACAGACAATTACAAGGGTTGTCGTTATCTTGATCTCAGAATGAGCAGGCTTACACGAGCCCAGGGACGCCTACGTATATATTCACGGGACGTCAACGTAGCTGATCTGACTTATTTGGTGGGTTATCTGTTCACCGGCGGTCCTGACCCCGCCATTGGGTGTAGCCCGGAAGTTCAGTAGTTGTAGGGAAGAATCCCCTGTTGTTCTGCTATTAGTTCGGGTGGCAGGCTCAAACTTGTTTGGGCCGGATGATGAGTGTTCGTAGGGCAAAACCCTGCGCTCCTGCCAGAAAACAGGCGATGCCTGGCGGAACCGCTAAGAAGGGTTCCACCCTACGAGTATTATGCCCAAACGAGTTTGAGCATGCCACCCTGCCTGAATGATAGGCCACCCAGCATAATTGATTAGGATTATATCCAGAACACTTGTAAAAAAACGATTCGCGTGGGAGGAAGCAGCGTGATTATTTGCTGGACAGAAGCCTGACATGTTGGTATATTCGACGTCTTTGGTGCTCAACGACTTAGCTTTTTAAGTTGGAAGGCAATAATAAGCATCCGCCGGAGGAATGTAGCAGTAATATCATGCGGCTCCGTGTGTCACAACAATTCGATTATACCAATGCCGTTGTTGCCGGATTGGTTTGGGTTTCATCGCTGGCAATCTATTGCCTGACCGTAGCCCCCACCCTTTCTTTCTGGGACTGCGGCGAGTTCATCGCTGCTTCTCATATTCTTGGCATACCTCACCCTCCGGGAACGCCGCTCTATATTTTGTTTGGCCGTCTGTTTACTCTTCTGCCTTTTTGGGACGATGTCTCGCTGCGGGTCAACATGCTGTCCGCCGTCTGTTCCTCGATCACGGCCGTGTTTGGTTACCTTATTGTTGTGCGATTTCTTCGGATTTGGTTCGGATCCGAGACTGGCTCTTTTGCACGGATGCTGATTTATGCCGGGGGTGCATCAGGAGCTTTGCTGGCGGCCTTTGGGTTGACCAATTGGACTAACTCGGTTGAGGCTGAAGTTTACGGTATGGCGATGATGCTGATGCTGGCCGTGATATGGTTGACCCTGATCTACCGGGAACAGTCCGGAACGGCTCCGGGATACAGAGTGATGGCTCTTACTGTTTTTCTTGGTATCCTCGGGATAGGTGTGCACATGACAGTTTTTGTGGCTGTTTTGTTTGCCGGTCTGTTTTTTGTCATAAAGAAATCAGCGCCGGTCGAAACCTGGTATCTGATAGCTGTGTTTGTCCTGTTTGAGCTATATCTGATCTTCGCGCTGTCATCGCGGGTAAATGAGATTCCATATTTTGTGCCGGTTATAGTCGTTGGCATTTTGTATTTCTTCTACATATTCTCCTTCGAACGGGTGCCGAGAGTACAGCTTCTGGTCGGCTTCGGATTTCTTGTGGCGGCAATGCCACTCTTTTCGATGGCAGCCGCCAATCTCGGAAGCAGTTCCGATGGTGTGGCAGACCTTTCAAGGGGGAGTAGCATGACGACTTATATAGGAGTCGGAGTACTGGCGCTGATGACCATCTGGGCAATTGTAGTCGTTCTCCGATGGGTCAATCGTCGCACAAAGGTCGGTGGCTCATTCCCGGCGTTGGCCCCCGCCGGCTTCGTGATAGCAGCATCGATTGCAGTTGTCTTGTTACACATTCCCAAGGGTCTGATACCATTTCTAATTTTGTCTTCGTTAGTGGTTTGTGGGCTGTTGTTTGTATTGCGAAGGCAACTGCATTGGTCATTCTTGATCGCACTATTGGGAATCTCGCTGATTGTTGTAGGTTTGAAGCTATTCTTCATCGGCGTATTAACGGCTATGATAGTGATCATCGGATTTGGCTTGACGGGCAGACTGTCCGGATGGAAACCGGCGGTGGCGCTTCTTGTCTGTGCTGTTATTGGATTCTCGGTTCATCTGTTTGTGCCGATCCGTTCCGCCCAGCAACCGAACATCAATGAGAACAACCCCTCCGAGAGCTTAACCGCGACTATCGGATTCCTCGAACGAAAACAATATGGGGCACAAAACATGCTGGCCCGGATGTTCCAGCGACGGGCAGAGTGGATCAATCAATTTGGTGACTATCGGCGTATGGGTTTTTGGCGATTTTTCAAACAGCAATATGGAATGCCGGGTCCGGCTTCGTTGATGTTGGTTTTCGTGGGTGTGTTTGGGATCTGGGAGATAGTGCGCCGCCGTCCCAGGATAGGTCTTCCATTCGTGGTGTTGCTGTTGATTGTCTCGGTTGGTTTGATTCTGTATATGAACTTTGCCGATGGAACCCGTCAACATCCACGAACGGGAATGGACTACCTCGAAGTTCGCGACCGTGACTATTTTTTCACTCCAGCTTTCATTCTGTTTGGGATGGCGGTCGGAATTGGCCTGACCGCATTTGTTCAGACCATTCGGCGTAGCACCGTGAAATTTACGACGATATCGCGCCAGGCTATCCCGGGGATGGCGATGATGTTATTCCTGGTCCCGACGATCACGGTGGCCAACAATTATCACTACTGTGATCGATCCGGAAATGTCATACCGTACGACTATGGTTGTAATCTTCTGGAATCGATGCCACCCAACGGCATACTACTCACTCATGGTGACAACGACACTTTTCCTTTATGGTGTCTTCAGGAAGTATATGGATTGCGACCTGACGTGTCGGTGGTCAACCTGTCTCTGTCCAACACGCGGTGGTATATTAAACAGCTACAGATGAATATGGGGCTGGACCTCGGATGGACCGACGCGGAAATAGACCAACTCAGATCAATTCGCACGGCTGACGGACGGGTGTTCCGTTTGCAGGATCTGGTGATTGATGCCCTTGTCGATCGGTATGCTCAGGAGAGGCCGGTATGTTTCTCGGTGACTGTTGGTTCCGGCACTCGTCGTTACCGTGGTCGCAAGGCTGATTCAATACTTAGCCTTAAGGGTTTGGTGTGGCAGGTTTCTCAGACCCAACAGCCGCTTGAAGTTGATGTTGATGCCAGTGTTTCGTTCTTCCTCGACCCGGACCGATTTCGTGCTCGTGGAGTCAATGATCCGAGCATTCACCAGGATGAAGCCACTCTTCGTCTGACCCGCAACTATGGCAATGCTTTTTTAGTAGTGGCCGATACTATACGCAAGGCGGGCGATCTGGAGAAAGCAGCCGAGTTGGCACGGATGGCCGTCGAGAAGATTCCTCATGCTGGAGACCCGGTGACATTCCTGGCTTCTATCTATGAGTCCCAGGGAAAGGTAGATGAAATCCTCTCGCTGATTGATGAGACCTGGGCAGGTGATCGAAGGTTGTTGGAAACGACATTGGCTCGGGCCTATCGAGGACAGGAGAACGACACCGCTGCGGAGGAAACGCTGAATTCATTGCTGGCAAGCGATCCGACCTATCGTCCGGCGTTCGAAGAATTGATGCGTCTGTATTTCGAGAATCAACGCATGGCGAATATGCGTCAACTCATGCAATCGTGGCTTCAATTCAATCCGGCTGATAAGAGGGTGAGAGAAATGCTGAAGGAACTTCAGGGCAAAGTTCAGTCCGGGATACCAGCCGATGAGGTGCGCCAATGAAGATATTGGCTCTCAATTGGAACGATTTGGCGAATCCATACGCTGGAGGAGCCGAAGTGCATCTTGAGGAACTTCTGCAGCGTCTTGTTGTGTACGGACACGAGGTCACGCTGTTTTGTTCCGGATTTACTGGTTGTCGAGCAGAGGAGATGATTGAAGGAATCAGGGTGATCAGGCGCGGTAATCGTTTTAATTTCAATTTGGTGGCACCTTTTCATCTACGTCGTCTGGCCCGCGAGAATGATTTCGATTTGCTGATAGAAGACATAAACAAGATCCCGTTCTATACTCCTTTTTACCTTGATCTGAAAACGCTCGTAGTAGTACCTCATCTCTTTGCGACCACGGTGTTTCAGGAGATTAATTTCGTGCTGGGGACATATATTTATCTGGCTGAACGTCCCCTCGTTTCGGTTTATCGTGGACGACCTTTTAACGTTATTTCCGAGTCAACCGCCAATGATCTCGTGGCTCGCGGTATTCCTCGTGAGGATGTTTCGGTAATTCACTGCGGCATTGATAGTGATCTGTTTGCCCATGATCCGTCGATTCCCAAGTACGAGCGTCCGACCGTTCTGTATCTCGGACGCATCAAAAAATACAAATGCATACAGGACCTGGTGCAAGCATTCGACCTCGTCAAGAAACGAGTCTCAAACGCCCGTCTGATGATTGTGGGAGCAGGTGATTACCTTGATCCTCTGCGTGAACAGGTACGAGAATTGGGTCTGGCAGAAGATGTTGAGTTTCCAGGCTTTGTCTCGGTTGAGAACAAAGTTGAGCGCATGAGGCGTGCCCATGTAGCCGTGCTTCCGTCACTTAAAGAAGGATGGGGACTCACTAACATAGAATCCAATTCTGTTGGAACTCCGGTTATTGCCGCCGATGTCCCCGGACTGCGAGATTCGGTGCGTGATGGCGTGACCGGTTATCTATATGAGCACGGCAATATCAATGAATTGGCGCACAAGATTGAGAGTATCCTAACCAACGAATCCCTGCAATGTACGTTGCAAAAGGGCGCACTGGAGTGGGCGGCAAGATTCAGTTGGGACACTGCGGCCAGGGATTTCGAGCGGTTAATCTTGAACCTTTCCAGGGACAAAACATGACCCTGCAAGCTAAGAAGCTTCTGTATCTTGTTATTGGCCTTGGCATCTCGGCTGTGTTGCTATGGGTGCTATTTAGGAATATCAACTTCAGTGAGCTGGGAACGGCCCTCAAGGATGCCAACTACCTTTGGCTGATTCCGAACGTTGCCTTTATTTTTCTGACCATGTACCAGCGAGCTTATCGCTGGCGGGCCATGGTGAAGCCGATCACTCATGTCACTTTCCAGCGTTTACTGGCAGCGACCTGCATCGGATTTATGGCCAACAATGTTCTACCTCTCAGGCTTGGGGAGTTCGTGCGGGCATATTCACTGGCTTCTCGCGAAAAGCATATTACCAAGTCGGCTTCACTGGCAACGATCTTCGTGGAGCGGATGGTATTCGATTTAGTAGCATTGCTATTGATATTTGGGTGCATTCTGTATTTCTCCGATTTATCGTTGGATCCTGGGATGGTGCAGGGACTCACCATTGCTGTCGGGATCGCCCTTGTAGGGATCATGTTCATTCTGAGTCTTGCGCTCAAGCCAGTTCAGGCTGGACATCTGATGACGCGCTACCTGTTCTTTGTGCCTGACTCGGTGAAAGAGTCGCTTGAAGGCATAGTGATGAAGTTCTCTCGTGGACTGGAATTTCTCACGGATTTTCGCAGTGTCGCCTCAGTCGGTGTTCAGACTCTAATGATCTGGCTATTGATGGGATTCGCGAACATATTCGTTTTCAAGGCCTTTGGTCTTGATTTACCGCTCGATGCTGCCTATGTCGTCCTGGTCATTGTTTCTATTTCGATTCTGGTACCATCTTCTCCGGGATTTGTTGGCGTTTATCATGCCGGAGCGGTCTGGTCAATGATGCGTTACGGCGTATCCCAAGCCGATGCTCTTTCCTGTGCGTTGGTGCTTCATGCAACGCAGTACATTGTGGTAACGCTGCTGGGTTTCTATTTCCTCAAGAAAGAACATCTCTCCCTCAAGCACCTTGAGGAAGAAGCCTCTGAAGGCGGGGAAGTGACATGAGCGCATCGAAATCTATCTCTCCACGGGAGTAGGGAAAATGCAGAGCCGTACTTTCAGACGTACGATCTATTTGATCCTGATTCTGTCAGTGGTATTGAGAGTCGGCTTCCTGGCGTCCGGGGATGTCCTGCCTGTGATGTGGGATGCCCGCCGATACGCGGCTGCCGCGCTGGGGTTGATTTCACTGATTGATCAACCAGCTGTTGAAACCGTAGCCGATGAACGCGAAGATCGTTATCGTTTCAAGCATTATTACGACAAGTACATTCAGGGTGAGAAAATCGAATGGCTTTCATACAGCCCGCATACTCTGACCCAGGCGCGTGAAGAATTATTCATTAGCGGTCCGCTGTATCCTTCGTTGCTGGCCTCCATATTTGTTATGACTCCATCGGCGGATTTTACATTCGTTCGGATACTCGGTATTTTGTTTGACCTGGCGGCGAATCTGCTTCTAATAATGGTGGGCGTGCGACTGGTGGGCCGTTTACCGGCCCTGCTGGCAGGAATTGGATATGCCATTTATTTCCCATTCGTTCTGTCATCCTCGATGATACTGTTGGATACTTCTACAAATTTCTGGATATTGCTTGCATTGTATCTCCTGTTAAGAGCTTTCGAGAGTAACAGCCGCGCCTGTCTGTTCTGGGCTGGAGCCGTAACAGGGCTACTCATTCTAAACAAACCGACTGCCATGTTGCTGGCCGGTCCATTGTTGGCCGGAATGTATTTCTATGTGCGTCCAACCTGGCCGACAGTTGTCATTCTCAAGCGTATCCTCTGGTATGCCGCACCGCTGGGTGCTATCGCTGCCATCTGGGTTAGCATTGCCTCTGTCCATTATGGACAGTTGGCAGTGCGCGATCCCGGATATGCTGCAGCCAATCTGAGGCAGTCGTCTTCCATCGAATTCGAGGGATATGATCTGGACAAAGTAGGTGACGATTTCTGGTCCCGTTCGGTGACAGAGGGAATGATAGCTGATCCAATGGGTCTGGCCGGGTTGGTTGTAAAGAAGTTTGATCGCCTGTGGCGACGACCATACAACGACTTCCGACGTACACTGGTTGTACCCTACCAGGTCGGTGAGATTATGCATCTTGCCATTGTTGTGCTGGGTCTGGCCGGGTTGCTGTTATTGTTGCGGCTGGAGTTCAGACTGGCGGCATGGTTGCTTTTTATAATCGGCTATTATACTCTTATTCATGTCGTTTTTCATTCCAACTCACGATACAATCTGAACGCCATGCCAATGGTGCTACTGGCAGCCGGCCACTTCGTGGCTCTCCTTGGGGCTAGCTGGCGGACCAATCCGGTTAGCAGTAGCTGGCGTCTGGTCGGGGTGGCAGTGCTGTTACTGGCGACCTGGCAGTTTGGTCCGGGCTGGATCAACACTCTATTTGGTTCAAGTGTTAGTCGTGAACTGGTCATTGGCTGCTTGATTTTGAAAGCGTTATTGCTGGCATCGGGATTTTGGATTATCGGTCGGTTGCTTATCTACGACGGACACCCTAGGGGAACGCTCCTGATGACCGTTGGCACGGTCGTTATCATTAGCGTAACCGGCTGGACTATGACTCTCGACCGGGATCGCTGGTCTGAGTTTGAATGTCGCCTGACAGATCCCCACATGGTGGCTGGAACCCGTATCTATATTAGCCACCCTCCGGAGCTTGGGGAGGGGGATATGTTGAGCGTTGTGGTGGATATCAATACTGATAGCGATCCTGAGACGGAGTTAGCGATTACCCTGGGCGACTGGACACAGCAATTGAGTTGGAAGGACAATCGATTAAGAAGCCTCTTCTATCCCAAACCGACTTATAGGTATTACTCGGAGTTGCTGCCACTTGGGGCGGAAGCTTTTCGTCAGTACCTGTTTATACATTCGTTACCGCTTAGCGTGTTGGATCGAAAGGGCTTTATCGATATCCAGGTGTCCGCCGTACAGAATGAAGATAAGGCCTGTATCTCGCTCTGGGGTAATTTCCAGCATTCGGATGACAAGCACTATATTCCGGCGGTCCGATTTACCAAATCCAGCTTTACCAGTATTGAACGATTTGTTCATGAGGATGATCCTCGTATTCAGGTGCCCGTGAAATACCTGTCAGATTCCGCTGTATCCTATTATATTCCACATGACGAGATGAATCTGGCGGGGGGAAGTGATCTTTCGCCAGAACCCGGGATTCAATCCGGGCGTTACAATATATTCCTGTTGTGTATCAGAGCCGACAGTAGTTTTGAGGTTTACTAAACAGAGTGGCATAAGGACAAGCGATGATAAATATTGGCGTGATCGGTTACGGTTACTGGGGTCCTAACCTGGTTAGGAACTTTAATGCTCTCGATGATACGACGGTCACAGCTGTTTGTGATTTGCGACCGGAACGATTGGAAGTAGTACGCAGACAGTATCCCGCAATGAAGCTCCTCACCTCGGATGCCAATGAAATTCTCCACGCAAATGACATTGATGCTGTGGCGGTTGTAACGCCAGTGTCTACGCATTTTGCCCTGGGACAAGAGGCGCTCAACAACGGTAAACATTTGTTCATGGAGAAACCGTTCACAGCTACCGTTGAGCAAGCCGAGCAGTTGATCGAACTGGCATCGAAAAAGAATCTGCGTCTTATGGTGGACCATACTTTTCTCTACACCGGCGCGGTCGAAACCATCAAACGCTACATCGATACCGGCGAACTGGGCGAGTTATACTACTTTGACTCGGTTCGTGTTAACCTGGGGTTGTTCCAGCATGATGTCAATGTCATTTGGGACCTCGCTCCGCACGATGTTTCGATTATGGATTACCTGCTGGACCGTTCTCCGCGAGCTGTGGCCGCAACCGGAGTGGCTCATTTTGATTCCGGCATTGAGAATATTGCCTACCTGTCAACCTTCTACGATAACAACCTGCTGGGGCATATACATGTCAACTGGCTGGCGCCGGTCAAGGTGCGCAAGACGATCCTTTCCGGGTCAAAGAAAATGGTTATCTATGACGACATGGAACCGCACGAGAAGGTCAAGGTTTATGACAATGGCGTTGATATGTTTCCTGACAAAGACCAGATATATAACTACCAGATTCAGTACCGAACGGGCGATATGCTGGCACCGAAGGTCGATCTTACCGAAGCGTTGCAGAGAGTGACGAGTGAGTTTCGCAACGCCATCGAAGAGAATCGTAACCCCCGTACCGATGGCGCGGCGGGTCTCAGGGTTGTGCGCATCCTTGACGCCGCTACGAAATCGATCCGCTCCGACGGCAGCCTGATTGAGTTGGAATAATATGACCGGTAACAAGCATTTCATACACGAGACCGCCATCGTTGAGACCCATAATATTGGTGACGGTACGCGCATCTGGGCATTTTGTAACATCCAGAAGGGGGGCACTATTGGCGCCGATTGTAATATCTGCGACCATTGTTTCGTAGAGGCCAATGTTGTTGTTGGCGATCGTGTGACGATCAAGAACGGTGTGTCGCTGTGGGATGGGGTAGTAATCGAGGATGATGTATTTGTTGGCCCGAGTGTTGTTTTCACCAATGATATTCGCCCTCGCAGTAAGGCGCATCGCACCGAGTATGATCGAACCCTCGTTCGTCAGGGAGCGACCATTGGAGCTGGAGTGACGATCGTCGCTGGCAATACGATTGGTCGCTATGCCTTCGTCGGGGCTGGCGCAGTAGTTACTCATGATGTGCCGGACTTTACTCTCTGCTATGGCAATCCGGCTCGCCTAAAAGGGTATGTTTGCAGGTGCGGGGAGAGGCTGGACTTCAATTCTGATTATCTCGATCAGAATACCACAGGAACACGAAGTGTTTGTGCTTGCGGTCTTCATTTTCGACTGGATGCTGACCAGGTGATCTGCGAGTCATGACGGATCGGGCAACATCAAAAAAAACTCTGGTTGTTGTTGTTACCTACAATGAAGGGGATAAACTTCGGGCGCTCGTGAATCGCTTCCCCACGGATCGAGAGTATGATCTTGTCTTCATCGACGATGGTTCCACCGATGGCTCGACGCAGTTTCTTGAGGTGGAGGGGCATGCCGTCATTCGACACAACCAAAACTGTGGTGTCGGAGTAGGTATTCGGTCGGCTGTAGGATACTGTCGCGAGCATGGGTATGAAGTGATTGTAATAATGGCCGGTAACGGCAAGATGCTTCCTGAGGAAATCCCACGATTACTGGAACCAATCGTTACCGAACAAGCTGACTACGTTCAGGGGTCTCGTTATCTGGAAGGTGGACGTAGTCCCAATTTGCCACGATTTCGTCACTTTGCCATTCGGTTACTCACGGGCGTGATCGGTCGTTTGATCGGATTCCGCGGAACCGATCTTACCTGTGGATTTCGCGCCTACCGCTTGAATCTTCTCGACGATTCCGAGGTGGATATAAGTCAGGATTGGCTTGGTCGTTACGAAATGGAATACTATATCCACTTCAAGGCTATCACGCTTGGGTATCGGGTGACAGAAGTACCGGTCTCGATGATCTATCCGGAGCATCGGAAGGACTATTCGAAAATCAAACCTTTGACCGGTTGGTGGTCAATGCTCCGACCCTGGGTGTTTCTACTCCTGAGAATCAAAAAGTAGATTAGATCCTCGCTGTCAATTGTGTCACAGCACTTTATTCCCATCGCTGGCAGCTGTATCCCAACTGGTTGATGTTCAAACTTGACTCCCCGATTCTGCAGGAATATCGTATTCCTAAGAAAGGAGTAACTCTGTGTGAAGCGGATTCTAATTGCAGCAGTACTGCTGGTGGTGCTCATCAGCATAGCCTATCTCAAGACTAATCGGCAGTACGACCAGTCGCAGGATGCCTATGATGAGGGTCGAATCGTGGGCATGAAAGGGCTTGATCAGAAGCGTCAGGAAGCTGATTCGCTTCGCTACAAAGCTATCCAGCAGGAAATTGCATTCGCGGATTCGATGTTGGCGCTAAGTCGTGATCACCGCCAAGAAACAGATTCACTGATTGATCGCATTAGCTTTTTGAAATCGGAGATGGCCAGCCTTCAGAGTAAGCTCCAGGATGCCAGGAATTCGACAAGGGATTCTCAATCGATGGCTAAGAAAAGCGAACCGAAAAAGCCGTCCCGGCATACACAGATATTGACCGCCTACAAGAAGAGATATAGAGCATTACCGTCTGACCTGTCAACTTACGAAAAGCGAGTTGCTCTCGGGGAGATCAGACAGGAGACAGCAGACGAATTCAAGATTACATTGGCCGAGCTAAGCAAAATCCGAACGGCAGGGAAGCTAAACTACTGAGGAGCAGGCGAGAGATGGGTTTGCGAGAGTCTGATTTTGCCGAAATAATGGTTGATAAGCTGATTCTGGAATCGTTTGCCAACGAACGATCACCCTACCATGTCGATGAAGCTGACAAGCCATCTCAGGCGAACCTTGATAGGTTTCGACATAAGCTCAGGTGGCATATTGGTCATTCACTCTCCAAGCGCCAGAAACAGGTAATTGGACGATATCTCAAGGGGCGAACAGAGCGTGAAATTGCCGCAACACTTGGCATCACTCAACAAGTAGTACACATCTATAAACATCGTGCGATCAAGAAGTTACGTAAGGTTGTCGCCTCTTAGGTGTATGTCAAATAACTTATTAGTGAGGGGCGTTATTGAGCCCGATGCGTCCGTCAGCACCTTTGTGTAATTATGAAGGTAGTTTGAACTTGAATGTTTTGTGACCTTGAGGAGGTGATATCTTTCTTTAGGACATTCCCTATTTAACCTCACACCGCCTTTTATTGCTATGTTTTGTTTAACCTTGCGGTTGAGGGGGACCGGAAAGACATAGGGAGTTGTACCATGCCAAAGAGAATAACTGATAGGAAATATGCATCTCTGGGTGAAAAAGACTGCTGGCACCCGTATAGTCTACAGATGCTTCGACCGTCCAGATTCACGACTGTGGTCGGAAAGATTCTAAGTGGGCGGTACCTGATGGTTTCGGCGCGCATTAGTAGAGGATTACAGAATCCCCAGTAGCTCAGGGAGAATCCGGGATGCGCATTCTCCTCGACGATTTTGGTATCAGACTACCAAGTTTGGCAGGATCTGTGTTTGGCACAGGTCCTGTTTTTTTGCCTGTTTTCAGCAGTGAATTCTAAGATGAGGACATTTGACTTGACTCCCTGCAAAGGGAATTGTTCTATTGTGCCGAAAGAAGTGTCAATAGCCGTATGACAAATGATGCGTCAGTTCATGGACCGGAACAGGAACTACGGCGTATAATAGGGCAGACATTGAGACACAAACGGACAACATGGCCATTAGACAGCTAACAATTCTATTGATTATCTCGGTGGTTCTCGGCCTTGGAGTGAACCTGGTTTCCCCCAACAGCATTGCGGTTATTGGTAAATACCGGTCGCTATCCAGTGGCACTGAACCGATTATCCCCCCCAATGCTGATGTCGATGACCCTCCCTTCATAGCCCTTGATCTGGCCGAATTAGAGTTCAACAGCGGGAATGTCGTGTTCATTGATTGCCGGGAGCCGGAAGAGTTCGAATGCGGTACGATTCCCGGAGCGATCAATATTCCTTTTGACTATCTTCCAGAGGACAATCTGGAGGCACACATCGATTCAGCTCTGGGCCACTGTGCTCGGGATACCAAACTGATTACATTCTGCTCTGGGGAGGAGTGTGATTTATCGTTGCACATGGCACGCAATTTACAGGCTTTTGGCTACACGAACTTAGGGATCTTTTTTGGTGGTTCTCGCGAATGGGTTGCCTTCGACCTGAAGCTTGAGCGGAGGCGCAATTGCGAAGAATAGTCGACAACGATTATCTGACCATGCTCTTTCGACTGGCCGTGGGAGGTGTCTTCATCGGGGCTTCGGTGTACAAGATTATTGAGCCGGGCGACTTCGCTAGATCTATCTGGTACTACCACATGGTTCCGGGCAATCTGATCAACTTGATGGCGCTGATTTTGCCCTGGCTGGAACTTGTGGCCGGTCTGTGTCTCGTTATTGGCGTGCTCTACCGGGGGGCAGTCATTGCGGTCAATGGGATGACCGTGATCTTCATTATAGCTTTGTCAGTTGCCATTCAACGTGGCATTGACATTGATTGCGGCTGTTTCAAAGCGGCCCAGGCTTCGGGAGAAGCGGCCTGGGAGGCGTTAATATTTGACCTGGTGCTGATTGTCCTGACGATCCAATTGGCCTTGAGCCAATCTACCAAGTGGCGTCTGAAGTAGTGTTACTGCTACTGGACGTGGGGTGTAATCATTATTATCAAATCAGTGGTAGCAGTTTCCTTAGTAGTGCGGGTGAATAATAGCTTGCCCAGAAATGGGATATGTCCCAGTAGCGGCACCCGGTAGGCTTTTTCGATCTCATCTTCCTTCAGTAATCCACCCAATACGGCCGTCTCACCATCATCGACAGTGATCGTAGTTTTGATGGAGCGAGAGGTTGTGATCGGCTTTTGACTATCCGCCGGACCGGTGTAGCCAATTATGTCCTCAATCTTAGGAAGAACATCCAGAGTAATACGACCATCTTCGTTTATCCTTGGGGTGACGGTGAG
This sequence comes from Candidatus Zixiibacteriota bacterium, assembly GCA_019038695.1. Lineage (NCBI taxonomy): Bacteria > Pseudomonadati > Candidatus Zixiibacteriota > Candidatus Zixiibacteriota bacterium. Next base: position 24,949 of record JAHOYZ010000001.1, on the reverse strand, counting down.
GGAGATGCCTATTTCCTCATCCTGAAAAGTAACTACATCCGAGGTGGCGGCTCCTTCGGTGAAACGGCTGACCGTGGCAATGGGGATGATAGTCTCAATTTTTATAATGGCCTCATGGTTTTCCAGCGTCGTGATGCGCGGATCGGAGACCAATCGGCTGTTGCCATCCTCGTTGAGAAGGTCGAGAGCTACTTGAACCTGCCCCATGGTCAGGGTGGCCCAGGTAAAATCTCCTGTGTTCAGATCGTGAGAGGCGGCTCCGGTGGTACCACTGCCCGATTCCCCACCGGCGCTTTCGCCCATGACGGCGGAGAATGATGTTGGCCACGAGAATCCAAGCTGGGACTTGTTATCAATTTTTGTCTCGATAATTCTGACTTCGATTGACACGACCCGTTCCGGCTGATCGAGCTCGGTCAAAAGGGCAATCATCTCTTTGACTACAATGGGAAAATCAACAAGCAGAATCCTGTTAGGGGTGTATTTCGAACCGTCCTTGCTTCCCTTGTCCAGTATAATGGCTTTGCCTTTCCCGGACAGAAGGGGCTCAAGCGACTTCTGGGCAGTGATGGGAGTCAGATATTTTAGCGTTACTACCTCTGAAGCCAACTCCCCCGATGCAAAGGCGTCATACGCCTTGACAACGATCACGTCGTCATTAGTATAGTAGTTGTATCCCATTGGTCCCAGGATAGCCTCCATCCCGGTTGCCAGGTCAACGTCATCAAGTCGCAGACTGACTTCCCCGGAAACATCGCCGGAAATGACAATGTTCAAATCGTGTTGCTGGGCAATCATATTCAGAACCATCGCCAATGATACTTCCTTGAGATCGAGTGACAGCTTGGGACCGTCTTGACCAGAGGTGCCAATTGCTGGTTGGGCCAGTACAGACACTATGATAATTAATAAGAAAACCCGAGCAGTACGCATCATCATTTATCCTTTGGCTACCATCAGAGTTATTTGCGAGCCACGGTAGTTCAGAGTGACCCTTTTGCGTTCGATTGCGATGACTTTGGCTTGATCGACCATGTCACCGATTCCGACGGTGGTATTGTTTATTATTGCCATGGGCTGGTCTGGATTGAAGACAATACCGGACAGCACCCAGTTTCTGACTTGTTCCACTTGCTTCGCTTCAGTTTTGACCGGTGTCCGGAATGGATCTGAACCCCACTCAAGGTTCTCGTATCGCTTAATGTCTACCAGTTTCTCAGGAACATGAGTAACTGCGGACCCGGTAATTGGTTGTTCTAAAGACGGTTGTATGTCTGTTTGAACGCTCTTGCTGTCTTTGTCGGGGATGTTAGTTACTGCCCAAAGTACAGCCACTACTGAAACTCCGTAGACAATCTTCTTGCGGGTGGCATCTGTCATGATGTAGTCCCCAGATGGCCCAGCATGGCTCGGAAACTGACTTCGAGACTCAGAGCATGTCTGTTATCACTCGTTCCTTTGATCATCCGGCAATAGTTGATGCCGCGAAAGTACGGAGTTTGTTCCAACGTCTGGATGAACCGACCGCAGTCTGTATAGCCCCCACTCAGGCGCATGTCAATATTGACAAACAAAGGTTGAGCGGTAGTTGTGATGAGTGTATTCATATACAGCAGTTCCCGGATAGACGGACTGATCTCGAGAGGTTTTAAATTACCCTTGTAAGCTATCTGCTCCAGATGGTCAAACAGTTCGATAATATCCGTCTTGGCGTACAGGTGTGAAACCACATCCAGCCGAGTCGCTTCAAGATCCTCCGAAACCGACAGGAAGGATGGTAGACCTGACATGATGTTATCGAAATCGGTCAACTGACGCAGTGCATTATCGTTAGAGGATAACTGCCGTTCCTTGTCCTGGCAGTAGGGCGCATAAATCATGAAGAACCATATGGCTATCAAGGCCAATCCGGCTCCGATGTATGCCATTGAGCGCCGACTCATATTATCCCTCGCAATCCGAAACTGAACTCGATCTGAAATCCGTCACCGGTTGATGTCTTCTGATGTCTCTTGATGGTTACCTCGCTGTAAAACGGACTCGCATTGAGTGCCTCAAGGTATTCTGCGACCATAATCTCAGGTGGGATCGTGTTCGAAATAGCTCGACCAGTGATAGTGAGGTTTTCATTCTGGTCTTTGTGCTCGAACTTGAATTGGTCGAGATAAATGCCCTCGGGGGTTAGCAGTGATAGTTCCTTCAAGCTCAGAGCCAGATAACTGGGGTCGCGTTGGGCTTCAGACAAATAGGTTCGAGTGCTCGCGATCTGCCCCTTGAGTATGTTATAATGGTGGTATGCATCGGAACCGCGAAAACTCTCCACCTGTCGAGTGGCGTCAAGCGCCGCGTCGCGAATTGTGTTCAAGTCCTCCCGCACTATCCACCAACCCACTGCCAGCAGGAAAGTGATGAGCCCGAGCGAGAGTCGCCCCCAGTAATCCTGTCTCTGTCTGGCGTGCTGTGCTTTATCTTCAGGAGGCAGCAAGTTAGCCAGGCGTACGTTGCACATAGCCGCACTCAACGATGACAGGCATACCGCGGCAGTGTCATAGTCTGAGAATGCATCCCTACCTGAAGAACGGAATCGTTCGGTGGGGAAGTGGAGGAACTCGTATCCAAGGCGTGTTTTCAGTGGGGCGACTATTTCCTTACAGTAGGTCAGGTCGCCATAGATGTATATTTTGGAAAACGCCGGAGTTCGATACTGTCCCGAATAATAATCTAGCGAGGTCCGGATTTCTGAAGCCAGGGTCTCACCCAGATACTCAAATTGGAGGTCAGTTCCCTTGCCAGCCATTGAGGTCCCGATCTTAGAGACATGGATGAACTCCAGCGATGTACCCCTGTAAAATGCTATCTCAGTATGCTGTTGGCCAACGTTTAGAAGAACGTAGGATGCATCGGAATCGAAGTCGGGCAAGTACTCCAGCAACTGTCCGATAACATCATGGGAATTATATACTTGATGGATCTTGATACCGCGAGTATGGAAAGGAGCCAGGCTACTTTCAATCCTGTTCTTTGTAGACGCTTGCAGAGCGATCCGATACCGCGTGCGTCCGCCAGCAGCTATCTTACTGACGCGGCGATAGTCGACGATAGACTCATCGATCGGGAATGGGATCTGCTTCTCGGTCTCTAACTTTATTGCTGAATCCAGTTCCGTCTTCCTAAGAATAGGCATATGGAAGGTGCGAAAGGCTGTGTCGCTGGCTCCCAATACTACTGCTATGCGTGGTTTGCCTTTCCCGTGGTCAGTCAGGAATTCATCAATAGCTTGACCAATGAAGTTCTGTCTCGCTGTTGCTTCGGTCAATTCAGAAGGTATGTAGACCTTGCGCAGTTCAATGATGCGTCGGCTATTGGCAGAATGATGGCAAGCTGCCATCTGTATCGAATCTGTTTCCAGGTGGAAGGCCAGACATTTCCCGAAATACCAATTCCGCCAGGGACTAATCTGTGTCTCTGTTACTGTAACAGCAATCGGTTCGATCCCTGCCGTTGGATCGCTCTCGACATTGTCGGCCTTCCTCTTAAACAGCGTACCAATAGACATGACTAGCTCTTATCAAAAAGTCACGGTGATTGTATCGCTCCCGCCCACCGATCTGATTAAGCGGCTGGCTGGTGTATATACATAAGTAGTTCCCCAAGCATCGGTCAGATACTCTCCGTTGCTACTGTCAACATAGGGACCGTTCCAACCCAACCGTGTGAGGCGATTGTACAGTGCGATTGAGTCGGGCTTGGCGACCAAGTCAGCCAATAGCGATGGCGCATAGCCAATATCACCCTCGAATCCGCGATCAATGTATGCACCACCTGCCACCGCTGCGGGATTGCCGACGATGGCAAGTTGTAACGTCTGCATTTCGTTTCTGGTAGCAACTACCTTCGAGCTCTCGGAGATGTCACCGAACTTAGGCACGGCTACGACGGCCAGAATTCCCAGCACAACGATTATGATCACAAGTTCAACGAGGGTGAAGCCTGCCTGTTTTGGCGAGCTCACGCGCTCGAGGAAAATCACAATCTTATCCTCAAAATTTGTGCTCATCGGCAACGAATGTGGCAGGCCACAACTCGCCCGTTGCTGGCTTATATACCCATCCCGCGTTGGAAGTGATCGAGTCACCTTTGTTCAGAGAACTACCGTCAAAAATATCATCCGCGGAGTCTGAGATGGACGCATACGGATTTTTTGGGATTCCATGAGCCATGACATCCGATCCTCTTATTTCTGCCAGCGATGGCCATGCGGCTGTGCCGGTCGTGACGGCCTCGTTGGCGTAGAAGATAGTGATGCCCGAACGCAGGCCGCCCAGTGAGCTACGGCAGGCCGCTTCCCTGGCCTCGGATGACAGATCCTGGTACTTCGGTATCGCGACGGCAGCCAAAATGCCGAGAACGACAATGATAATCACCAACTCAATGAGGGTGAAACCACTTTGGTTGAATTTGTTAAACATCGGGGGACCTCCTAAAAACATGTTTCTTATGTACTCACTATGTTATCGGTAGCTTTAGTTCTGACCATTAGTGTATTGTCAAGAGTTGAAAACCTTAATTAAGTTCCACATCGGCAGGAAGATAGCTAAAGCCATTATTAGAACGAATACACTCATGACCAGAGTTAGAATCGGTTCCAGGATAGCAGTCATCTGGCTGGTAGTATACTTCACTTCCTTGGAATAATGGCTGGCTACCTGTTTGAGCATTTTTGTCAGGGAGCCTGATTCGAGTCCGATCATTATCATCTGCAGGGCCAATTCCGGAATGAACTCAAAGTGCTTTGGTGTAAGTTCGTTGTCTCGGCCGGATTTTAAGAAATCCTGCAATCTCGCGATCTCGGCAGAAATAGCTGAATTTTTAACCGAATCGACCAACAGATCAAGAGCCTTCACAATTGGCAAGCCAGATTGGAAGAGAATGCCGAACATCATGGCAAACCGTGCCACATTGCCCTTAATAATCAAGTTACCGAAAATGGGTATCTGTACGAATTTTCGGTCAATCCATTGGCGGCTGACAGGGGTCATCATGGCTTTGCGCAAACCAATGAACATTACGATCACTCCCCCAAGCATGATCGGCCAGTAGTTTGATAATATCTGGCTGGCTCCGATCAGTAGTCTCGTGGGAAGGGGCAGGTCCGCTCCGAAAGCATCATAGAAACTGACAAACCGAGGAACTACAAACGTGATTAGCACCAGGAAGGCAACCGCGATAGCTCCCATGACTATAAGTGGATAGCGAATGCCGCCCTTGAGCGCTCGGGTCAGTTCCATCTCTTGCTCAAGGGTTATGTTCATCTCTTCAAGTATCAGATCGAGCTTACCTGACTCTTCACCGGCCTCTACTCCGGCCACAAAGACTTTGGAAAACAACTCTTCGTGCTCACCCAGGGCTTGTGACAAGGATAGCCCACCCTGGATTCGGAGCCTAATCTGCTCCACAGCCCGACGGAAAGGGCTGTTTTCACGTCCTACCTTGATGAGTGAAAGTGCCCGCAAGAGGGGTATGCCGGCCTGGTAGAGGGTAAGAAGATTACTGGTAAACTGGATTAGTTGTTCATAGTGAGCACCTTTGGAAAACCCCCACACTGAGAGACTCTTGACCTCTCGTGTTTTCTCTACTGAAATTGGTGTGAGATTTCGCTCGACGAGATCATCGAGGACTTGCTGATCCCGCTCGGCGGCGACCACTCCTGTGTGTCGCTGGCCGTCATCAGAAATTGCCTGATATTTATACCTGGTTGGCATCTAGTACCCTCACGGGTGGGGAGGTAGGCGGATCGATGGGACACTCGCCACACGACGTTTCTTTGAGCAATTCCTCAAGGCAAACTGTTCCCAACTGTATTTTCTCGAGTCCGGAATCAAAGAGCGGAAGGTAGCCGTTGTGTCGGGCGCTTTCAGTAAGTTGTCCCAATGAAGCGCCGTTCATTATCATCTCCGCCAGGGAGGGGTTTATTTCGACGAACTCGTAGATGCCGGTTAGCCCGCGATAACCGCTTCTCTTGCACTTTGGGCATCCCGTCCCATGCTGGAAATTGAAACTATCAACTTTTCCAAGAAGTCCGGCCCGTTGTAGTACGGTATCTGAAGGGATATACGGCTCGGCACAATCCGGACAATTGGTGCGAACCAGGCGCTGAGCTAAAACCCCTTTGAGGGCTGAGGCTACGAGATAGGGTTCAATCCCCATATCAATTAGTCGCATAATGGTTGCGGGAGCGTCGTTGGTGTGGATAGTTGAAAACACCACATGGCCCGTTAGGGCCGAGCGAATTGCCATACGTGCGGTCTCGCTGTCGCGTATCTCGCCGATCATTATCGTGTCCGGGTTTTGGCGCAAGATGGATCGCAATGTCGAGGGAAATGTCAATCCAGCCTTCTCATTAATCTGCACCTGAATAATTAGCGGTAGGGAGTACTCAACCGGGTCCTCGACCGTAATCATGTTTTTCTCTATGCTGTTGATCTTTTGGAGAGTGGCGTACAGGGTTGATGTCTTACCGCTGGAAGTAGGTCCGGATATGAGGACCAACCCTTCCGGCTTATTAATAATTCGATCCCAGCTTTCTTCAATCACTTCATTGAAACCAAGTTGATTGAACTTAAGGAGTAAGTTCCGGCGGTCAAGGAGCCGGATGACCACTTTCTCGCCATGAATGGTAGGCAGGGTAGAGACTCGTAGATCAACACGGTTGCCGTCAACCAGCACCATGAACCGACCATCCTGCGGCAGTCGTTTTTCTGATACATCAAGATTGGCCGACACCTTGATACGCGAGATAAGTTCATTCTGCATTGACTTCGGTGGTGATGCTTCCTCTCGCATCACACCATCGACGCGATACCTGATCCGTAGCTTTGTTTCCTCTGGTTCTACGTGAATATCAGATGCGCGGTCTTTAACGGCCCGGGAGATCATTACATCAACCAACTGGGATACGGCACTCTCGACGGCGTTATTATCATTAATGTTGTCGAGTGTCGGCTCTTCCTCGCTGTCTTTTATTTCATGACCAATGAACTGGTTGAGAGAGTCAGCTACCGAGTAGAACTCGTCAATTGCGGCTTTGATATCGCTATCCGAAGCTATTGCACGCTTGATACTGAATCCAGTGAGATATTGTATTTCATCGATGGCGATGATGTTCAGCGGGTCGGCCATGGCCAGTGTAAGAGTGGTGCCGATCTTGAAGATCGGAATCAAAGTGTATCGCCTGGCCACATCTACCGGAATCTGCTGGATGACAGTCGGATCGATGACCATCGATGACAATGTTAGCTTGGGAATGTTGAGCCGCTCCGAGACAGTATCAAGGAGCTGGTCTTCAGTGATGGCCCCCAGACCTACCAGAATCTCCCCCAGGCGTCGTCCGGTTACTGCCTGCTCGCTTAATCCGGCGTTCAACTGCTCTGAGGTCAGATAACCTTTTTCGAGGAGAAGATCTCCAATTTTTTTATGTCCAGCATGTTCCGACATAATTGATCCGTTGAGGTCGAAAGAAAATGGTATTTTTTGCATTATCGGCGCTTGGATCAGAATCCTGAGTGAGATGATCCTCCAATATTAACTTGCCCATAGACGCTCCGCTTCTTATCCATAAGAATCGATTGGAGATAGTCTTGCATAGGTTTGTCAGCAGCGTATCAATATTTATTCTGTCCCTTATTATCTTTCCAATAGCAGTATTTGGGCAGACCATTTTCAATGGAGAAGGGGAAACGAAGATCAGTTTCGATCTGCCCACATACATGAATGACCGGCTGGTGGATAGTATCGAGATCGACAACAGGAATATCTTTGATACAGACTCAGCGGGATTTAATCATTTTGTTTTTAGATTAGCCAATCGGTTGCACATCATAACGCGAGATGCGGTTATCCGACGTGAACTTCTGTTTCGCGTGGGTGAGTCGTGCTCAATATTGCGGGTTGAGGAAACGGCCAGAAATCTTCGGAACCGACTTCAGTTATACGATGCGTGGATTGAGGTTGATACTTTGAACAATGGGCATCTGCTCATGAAAGTAGTCACTATTGATGAGTGGACGCTGGCGGCGGGACCCTCTTTTTCACGTGATGGAAACGAGAATATAGTCAGCCTTTCAATTTCTGATCGCAACATACTTGGACGCAACGAATTCCTATCTCTGGGCTATGTGATTCAGGACATTGATGACGATTATTTCGACGGACGGTTTATCGATCAGCGCTTTTGGCGGGGACAGGTAGTTCTGGATGCTATGTATTCAGACAATCCGGTCGAAAAGCTCAGGTTGCTGAAAATCTATCGACCGTATTACGATCTTGAACAGAGTTTGACCTGGGAAGTCATTTGGGGGGCAGCGCGGAGCCGGATTGATATTTATCATGATACGGAGCCGATCGGCCAATCACGAGCCGAGTCTGACCTTTTGGGTCTTAGTGTCGGTTGGCGAACAGGGTCGTATTTCGATCAACTCTTGTTTGACCTACGCTATGCTTATCTGTTTGAACGAGTGATTGGGGCCGACACACTCAGCAATGATCCTCTTGATGCTGAATTGGTGGCAGCCGCTCTGCCACGGGATTCAATCTATCATTTGGCCAGTGCCGGGGTAACGGCAACGCATCTTGATTTTACTAAGCTAAGCCGGATCGATGGTATCGGGAATACTGAGGATTTCGCGCTGGGACAGACAGTAGCTTTTTCAGTTTCCAGAGCATTTCAGCCGAGGCTCCGCACCCATATTTGGGACAAGCTGACCGGCTGTTTGTCCCTCGGGTATCAGTTCGGTAATAGTCTCACATACCTGTCATATTCTCGTGAAATGTGGTTTGATGGGGGTGGATATCTTCGACGACTCACGAACCTATCAGTGTATGGTTTCAGCTACCCAGTTAGGTTCATCACTTTCGCTTTCCATGGCCAGTACCTTTCCGATTGGAGGAACGATAATGCCGAACCCCTGACACTAGGTGGTATTAGTGGTATCAGGGGTTATGACAAGTATTTCAGGACCGGCAATCGGAGAGCTGTCTTCAATGCCGAGATTCGTTGTTTTCCCGACTTTGATTTCCTCTCATTGGTATTTTCACCAGCGCTCTTCATGGATGCCGGTCGTACTTGGAAAGTGAGAGAAGAAATCGGTTTGCGGGATTTTTATTTCAGTGGAGGGATTGGACTTAGATTTGCGATCGGACACTCCAGTCGGGATCGTGTAATCAGATTGGATTTGGCTCATTCAGGGCGTCTTGGTTGGCAGATATCGGTGGGCACTGAACACTATTTCATGGCGAGCGATGCCAGTTTACTATTGACAACTCATTGAGATACAATAAATTATATTATAGAAGTGATTGTTGTGGGAACATGACCGCTTTCGTTTTTGTACAAACTAATGTACCTGTCTTAACCAGAGTTCCGGATCGGTTACCAAAGGCGAAATTAGAATCTGTTCCTTTGTATCGAAGAGAATACACTCTGGTTGTGTCGCTACAGTTTTGGTTTCGGTGATGAAGTCTGGTTGCCTGAGATATAGATCGGTAGTCTTGAGCCGATACTGTTACCAATTGGAGCGACTGACATAATGGGAAACAACATGATACGCCTTGTGATTTTGATCATTCTGTTGACTGGTTTACTGCCGGTGACATCAATTGCAACTGAGTGGGCTGGAGTTACAGGTTATGGACAGCAGGCGAATGCGCTATTCTTGATCGACCAGGAGTTCGAGACCGGTAGTTTATCATTGGATGAGAAGGTTTGTTTGCAGATCACTGCGATCAAGAATCCTGATAGCCTTCCCAGCCGGTTCATTTCACTTTCTATTTCGACCAACGTTGTGCCGATCCGATGTGGTACTCCAGTCCTTGACGATATACGCCGCGATTGGGATTATCTGTCAGCCGCGACAAGGGAGTACTTCGAAACCGCTTTTGCTCGCAAAGACACTGAGTTTAAATTTCAGTCGCCAAGCGGTTTTTTTTGGATGCATTACGATACAATCGGGACCGACTCAGTACCGCCCGCAGATAATGATTTCAGCGGTGTACCGGACTTCGTGGAGTGGTGTGCCGCCTACTGCGATTCCACTTACGATATGCATGTTGATCTTGGTTACTTGTTGCCGCCGAGTGATGGCACGCTTGGGGGAGACTCGCTCTATGATGTATATTTCGAGGAGACCGGTCTCTACGGTTATGCGATGCCCGAAGGTAATGGCCCTGAACCGTGGAACGACTTTTACAGCTATATGGTGCTCAATAACGATTTTCTCGATCCTAATTTCCCGGCCAACAATGATCCTGAAGGAAATCAGGCCGGAGCGGCCAAGGTGACCTGTGCCCATGAGTTTCATCATGCATGTCAGTATGCTTATGATGCGTCGGAGCCGAGTTGGATCAAAGAATGTGATGCGGTCTACTTTGAAGACATCGTTTTCGATGCTGTCGATGATAATTACCAGTACCTCGCGTCATTCTTCGCCGAACCTGAAAAGTCTATTCTGGATAATGGCAATCACGCCTACGGGAGTTTTGTCTGGCCGATGTTCCTGGCTGAGATGTTTGATACTTCTCTAATGGTGGCTATGTGGGAAGGGGCTATTTGGGATGACGCCTTTGTGGCTCTATCGGATACGCTTGAGGGCAGATATGGTTGGACAATTGACTCAGCTTTTACCGAATTTACGACCTGGAATTTCATGACCGCTACGAGAGATGACGGTTTGCATTATGAAGAGGGTTCTCAGTATCCGGCTGTCAATTTTGCCCGCAGCCACATTAGTTACCCCGTTTTGCTACAGACATCACCGAGAAATCCGGTTGGGTATGGTTCATGTTATGTTGAATTACTCCCCGGCAGCAGTACTGGTATTCTGGATATTTCTTTCAATGGTGATGATGGGCGGGAATGGTCAACAGTTGTTGTCAAATCTTCTGCTGAGAATGTGCATGATATTGAGAGGATTGTTCTTGATCCCGTATCCAAGCATGGAACCATCGAGATTCCATTGTTTGAGACATATACCCGTGTAGTATTGATAGGAGCCAACTTGTCTGAGTATTCGGAGGGAGCGTTTTTCAGTTATTCAGCCAGTATTCGTCAGCCCTATGAAGTTGTCTCTGAGATACTGACTACCGATTCCGCAGTATATTCTGGTGATACCCGGGAGTTTGAGTATCGGATTACGAACCCTTCGACAGTAAACGATTTCTATGGAGTTACAGGTTGGGATGCCTGTGGATGGATCGAATCTGATACGTTTAACATCCACCTGACATCGGGGCAAGATTCTGTCATTATGATTTCGGTACATCCGGAGCTGGGAACACCGCTGGACAGTCTTTCCTCTGTGATATTTAAGGTCTGGTCGCAGAATGATACATCTGTAGCGGATTCGCAGTTCACTGGGGCACGCACGGTTCTTTATCACGGCGATCTTAATTTCGATGGTCAGATAATTATTGGGGACTTGACTTACCTGGTAGCTTATCTATTCACTGGAGGACCCGAACCGCTGCCACATTATGACGCTGGTGACTTTGACTGTGTTAATAACCTCAATGTGGCTGATCTGACAGCTTTGGTCTCCCACCTTTTTCAGGGAGGAAGCGCTCCGCCCTGCAATCCATACTGAACACGACCATTTCTCTATTTCTTTCAACGTTTTTGTTGACAGTAATTCAATCAGCTGCTATCATAAATAGCTCATTAATACCTAACCTTTGTTTTGGATGTCACGGAAGACATTTGGGATAAAGGAGAGGGGGATATTATGAACGGTGGTTTTGAACCTAAGATACTGTTGTGTTGCGAGTGTAACGAAGAGTTTGCTTTCACAGCAGCAGCGCAACAGTATTTTGCTGAACGTGGCTACAAGGAAGACCCAAAACGGTGTAAGACCTGCCACATGCAGCACAAGAAGTTACAGCGGGATAACCGACGTTTCGGTGATCGGGAACAGCAAGCTCTGGTCCATCCTGCAGAATAGTGATGAAAGATAAAACCCCGGTGTGAAACACCGGGGTTTTTCATTTGAGCAACCAGGGAGGAAGTTGCCCATTGAGGTTGAGTTGCTATCCCTATCGGACCAGAGTCATTGTTTTAGTCTTACTGAACTCACCTGAGACCATACGATAAAAGTAGACCCCGGAAGCAATTTCCTGTCCGTGGTCATTAGTGCCGTTCCATACCACGGAATGGGTACCTTTAGATTTGGTTTCGTCCAGGAGCGTTGTTACCTTTTGGCCAAGCAGGTTGTATATATCGATTCTAACCTCGCTTGTGGCATCAAGGGCGAAATCGATTGTTGTGGAGGGGTTGAACGGATTAGGGTAGTTCTGTCCTAACGGGGCATTAGTCGGTAACTGGACAGGGTCATCGTCGTCAATATCCGCCGCGAAGCCCACTGTGAAATCAGCGGTCATTGTATCTGCTGATACGGATATATTATCAAGCTTGACGTAAGAAACACCGTCTTCGTATGAATCTGAACTGGGAGTGGTCAGGGCATCAAAAGTGCGCCGGTTCAGACCACCGGGGAAGGGATCACGGTCATCACCATGGTCTAGAGAAAGTTCGAGTTCCCATAGTCCGTCTGATTGCTCCAGGGCCACCTTGTAATGATTGGCCGCGTCCTGGCTTTCGCCATTATACCACTCTTGTGTGTTGTTGGATTTGGCATCATCAATGTGCCAGATGAGTAGTCCAGGTTCGGGCAGATAGCTGTCGAATCCGGTTTTCTGACGATTTTCTACCAGGAAATACTCATCACCTGATCCGCCGCCTGTCCAGAGACGATAAATATCACCAGTTGTCTCGACCAATCTCACGGGGTGGTCATTACTATTGGCCGAGATAACCGTTGCTGTCGCGAAACCCATTTGGATACGAGTCCAGGCACACGGATGTGCTGGTGAACCGCCCAGGCCGTTCGGTCCCAGCCAGCTTCCGTAGGACATAATACCCCATTTGCCAATGCCGCGGGAGGATCCGTCGATATCGTATAGGTCTGGCAATCCGAAGAAACCATGCCCGAGTTCGTGAGCGTAGACCCCGATAGTCATATCATCGGGGTTGGCCCAATATTCCGGCTGTACCGTGTAGCTTGAGATGTAGACGCCGTCTTTCAGGCGCGGATTAATGCCCCACTTGTGGGACCAGATGTCAGTGTCTTGGCCAGTGTACTCGGCCCCGGAACCAGTATGAACGATAACCACAAGATCAACGAAGTCGTCACCATCATTGTCGTAATTGCTGAAATCCACGACTCCGTCCACAGCATCGACGATGTCCTCACAAAGCTTTTGAGTATTGTTCGGATAGGCACCGGTACCGTTCTCGTTGTTAACGTAGTATTCATAAGTCTGTGGTGCTTCGGTCCAGCCAATGGTCGAAGGTAGATCGACCGTAACCATGTCCAATTGGCCAAAGGATATCTCGTCATAGTATGTTCTGACGGTGGAGCCAACGGAGTCGAACATGAGAGAATCAAAGAAGTCGGCCGATACCGAACTCACTTGATCGCTGAATTTGACCAGCAAACATAAGGCGCGGACTTCGCCGGTTAGGGTCGGTGTTCCGTCAGAAGCTGATTTCGACAGTGACCGCTCATTGGGTTTGTGGCGATCAGGCGAATCAACGCCACGCGCACGAATCTCATCGGCGTGTGTTACGAAGTAAGGTGCTACCACCTTTCCGGCTGCAATATCATCCCGCAATTGCGGATGAGGAGGGGAAGCATCTACCGTTGCTATGGCGACGATCCAACTCAATATGAGTACCGCCGTGATGATTTTTGATGGTGCGAGTATCTGTTTCATTTCAACCTCCCTGAGGAAGAGTGCTCCTGATCTTCAACAGATCAGGGCAGTGTTTCAATTTCTCTATAGGGATCATCGCAAACGTGGTGCCGGTAGCCCACGGTTGTCGTAAGTAGCTGTTGTGTTTGCACATAAGAGAAGCCGCCGGACGATGAACGTCCGGCGGCCATTGGGTAAAAGGGTATGACAATGGGGAGGTTCCCATAGTCTGATGGTACGCTAAGCTAGAAGAATACGCCTGTCGAAACGGACACGTTAAGACCGTTGCTTGAAGACGCAGAAAACGATTTGCCGGTTACAGCAGCGGCATCAATATAAAATCCTCCTAAGTTTAATCCGGCACCGAAGGAGAAGGCTGTGGTTTTGCTGCCGCCGGTGGCGAATCCGGTTCTGAGGGGTAGGTTACTCAACAAACCAGAATACTCCAGTCCGGCTGCAAGGCGCGGTTTCTTTGATGCACCAGCTGCTCGGCGAAAGCCTTGTTCCCAATCAACCGCCCACACCAATTTACCCGAAGTATTGGCTATGCCAACATTCATTACTGCCGGCAGGCTGGTAGAGAACCCTGTAATATCATTGCTGTAGTCATCGGAGACAACGTAGTCCTCATCCATGTTGTCTGCTGTCATGGTGTCGAAGCTGAACATATATCCATGCTCCTCGGTACCCGAGTTCCACGATATGGTGCTGAGAACATTCTTCGTCCGAACTCCAATAGTGTAGCTGTCGCTGAGCTGCATGGCTGCCCCGAGATCGAGTGCATAACCGGAGCCTCCTGTGGCAGTGCGAGCGATAAGGTGTCCTTCGCCGGCGAATCCGGTCTCATGGGTAGCCATCAGACCCTCGATCTCGACTACTTCCTCCATGCCCAGGCCACGAATGTACTTGGCGGTGGCTCCTACAGTCAGTTGCCGTGAGCCCCAGGTGTAGATCGGTAGTCCATAGGAAACACCTGCGGCAACATAGCCGACGGCATCGGAGTAGGATCCGGCAACATCGATGGTATCCCCAAATGTGTTACCGTTGAGCATCAGGTCGATGATATCCTTACCGAGACTGACATCAGCCTGACCGACGCCCGATAACGAAAAGGCAAACGAGCCAAACGATAGAGAAACAGCAGAGGCTTCAATATCAGCCGAGATCGTTAGACCTTCATCCGGGATGCGATCCAACAGGTAATCCTTGTCATCGTTTGTTAGAACCGCGCCGGTGTAGTTATTGTAATCATCAAGACTGAATGAATTGTTACTGACATTGGCACCCAGGCCAACTATTTCCAGACTCCGTCTCTGATTACCATCGAACCCGAGGTTGGCCGGATTGTAGCGATAGGCGTCAACGCCCGCTGCCAGGGATGTAAATGCTCCGCCCATTGCTACCGAGCGAGCCGAGGATTGGCTGGCCGCCAGCAGAGGCGCGTTCACTGTCGGTAGTATCAGAAATGCCAGAGCAAGACAAACGGCGTACCGACGAATCGAGTGTTGTTTCTTCATATATTCAATCATGACGGCCTCCTTTAGAATTCACCGTCGAACAGGTATTCGACTTCAATGCGGCCGATCACGGTGATGTAATCATCCTCCATGAGTTTGACCGCCTGCCCGTCAGAGCCGTGCAGAACTATCTCAGAACCGATATACAGGGTATCGTTTTCGAGGACTTTGATCTGATCGCTATCCAGTGATATTATTTGTTCCGGCGTTGAGGCGACATCAATTACGATACCATCAAGGTTGGTTGCGGCGGCATCAACATAGAGCGAGTCGATAGTGAGCTGGGCATTCTCTGCATTGAGGTTAAGAGAATCACCATCGAGGTAAATATTCACATGAGCGCCGATTGGCAGATGGTTTATCAGTCGATAAACCAGACGACCCTCGACGAAGTGATCGGTAATAGCGTCGATATCACTTTGATCAATGGTCTCGGACTCGACGTCGATGTCGATCGTCGACTCATTGATTATCATTTCCAGGGGAGCTTCGATCCTGACACTGGCAAATACATAGTCGTCGCTGGAAATAGTCCCCGTGTAAGCTTCATCCCCAAACGTTACTGTTCCAGAAGCCTCGATGTGGGTAGGAAGGGGAGAGAGGAAGTCGGCTATCTCGCTATTGGTTACCTCGGTCGTGACACTGGTTGCCAACCCGCGAGGGCTAATATCACCGCCCATAACCAGAATCTTGTCGTTGTTCCCGGTGAGCTGGATGCTAACTTGGCCGGGGAGATCAATACCGTTCTCAATTATAAGCGTCACAGTGGCATTGACGAGCTCTATATTTTCAAATCCGGTTGGGACGTCGATATCTTCGGAGATACCGTCAAATGTTGCCGAGACTGCCTCGAATCGGCCTGTAACTGAGCCGAAGACCAGGTTAGTCAAGTTCGCAGTGACTGCAATGGAATCGTATTGAGATACTGTACGCTGCTCCATTCCTGAACCCTCTATGGCTAAGTCAACTTCAAGACTCAGTTCCTGAGGCACGGTACTTGATTGAGGTACCAATTGATATCCAGCTAGATTCTGATTTACGATCACAGTCTGGGAAGCCGGTACTGCTACCGGACCGACCGTCAGTAGGACACCAGCGCCGCTGAGAATGTCGGGCACAGAAACAGTTAGGTTGGCGTCCAATGGCGTTTCATTGGTCAGACTTAGCGACAGAGTCCCGGATGCCAGACTGGCAGTGTCTATCCGATCATCCTCAGCCAAAGCAACGCTTGTTGACTGGAAAAGACTCAAACCAGGAATCTGAGCCGTGGCCGACGTCACCTGCAATGTATCGCTGAAGGTAATTTCGGTGCTCAAATAACGCGTTGAAACAGCTGTGACTGTTCCCTCGAAAGTGTTGAAGGACGAAACGATAATTACATCACTGGGAACCGTCTTCCCTGCCAGGTCCAGCGGAATCACGACACTATTGCCGCTTGACACAGTTGGATTATGGGTTCCGGAAGTGATGAGGGCGTCAGTGGTGCCGTCAACCAACTCAATGGTAATTGAGTTAAAGGCTGTACCCAGGCCGTTTTCGATAGTCACATCCATTCGACCAGTAGAGAAAACCGCCGCAGTAAAGGTACTGATAGCCGGCATGTCGAATGTCACTTCAAAAGTAGCCTCTGGTACTACACCTGTGTCTCCGGGGGGATTTGCGGGCAAACCCGTGATTTCGCTAAGGCTGATAGAGACCGGTGCCACAGAAGGTGGGTCAATATCTATTGGTCCCAGTTGTTTGCCCAGATTGTATGACAGGTCGTCGGTTGACAAGTTATCCTGATCAAGAGATACCGTGTCCAACTCTTCTGTAATACTGAACGTCACCACACCCGAATCACCGATAGCAAGATTGTCCTCGCCGATTTTTTCGACGATCTCATCCATCTGGTATGTGCGGTTGATCAAGGGGACTACAACCTGGGTTTGCCAGGATGGAGCCTCAGGTTTGTTCACTGTACACTGAGTCAGAGTCAGCAGTACGACGAATACGATGCCGCTGAGTAAGGTTTTGGCGGTTGCCTTAAATAGAAACGTCTGATAGAAGGGATCAGAACTATCGCGTCCCGAACGTCTTCGATTTGGTGTCATTATACACCCCCACGGCTTTGGGTTTCATTTTGTCTCACAGGCTCGGAGTGCAAAGGAAGTGCCGCCTTCAAGTCGTCGGGTTAAGCTTGTGTGGGAGTACTGGTTAATGTGTCGTGGTGGGTATTCGCGAAGCAGGAATAGACGAGTCGATGTGTATCGAGTGAGGGGTAGATCCCATATTGTGTTGTTTGCTGTATTTCAGTATATTGTCTCCAAGGAGAACTGATATGGGAATGCCAAAATATGACCGCCTGCTGCATATCCTCAACCTGTTGCGGTCCCGGAAGAATCTCAATGCCACCAGCCTGGCCAAAGAGTGCGGTGTAACCGAACGATCTATTTACCGCGATATCTTGGCTCTGTCAGAAGCCAATGTCCCAATTTACTATGACAACGGATACAAGCTGGCTTCCAGTAATTTTCTTCCCCCTCTGAATTTTGATCTGGATGAATACCAATGCCTCCGTCTGGCTCTTGAATCAAGTCCCTTGAAGCAGACCGACAAGTACTCCAAGCTGATTAACCTGATAGCGGCCAAGGTCGAGGCCGGGCTTCCTGAGGCTGTGCGCATGGAGAAGAAGTTCTCGCCCCCGACGACTCACGTTTCAATTGCAACTTCAGTAGCTCAGGATCAGGAAGAGGCGTTTTTTGAGACCATTGAGGGGGCCATAAGTCGATACCGCTGTCTTGATATGAATTATGAGGGTATCAGTTCCGGAACGACACACCGTATTGTCGAACCATATTTCATGATTTTCCGTGGGCGCGCCTTTTACTTTGTTGCTTATTGTCGTCTTCGCGATGACTTCCGTACTTTTCGTGTTGATAGAATTACGGATTTGACCGTGACCGACGATGAATTCAAACTGCGAACAAATGTTAACGCTGAGACCTATTTCGATGGCAGTTGGGAGCTTTACAGTGGGGAGCCGGTCGAAGTAGTAGCTCGCCTTACCGGTGCCGCTGCCAGAGTTGTTCTTACCAGTACACATCACCCGGATGAGATCGTCGAGAAAACCGACGAAGGGAAGGTTATCTATCGTGTTGTGACACGGGGGATAGAGGAGATTCAGCGCTGGTTGCTTGGTTTTGGAAGTGAAGTGGAGGTGTTGGAGCCACAGGAATTACGAGACTCGATGCGCCAGGTGGGGGAGGAGTTGGTCAAGTCATACGCCGCTGACCGGCAACGTTGATTCCGATCAGCACTGCCTGCTTCTACAGGTCTGTGTATATCTATGCTTCTGTCGCCACAACGCCAGCAACTCATCTAAATCCTTGACAACCTGTATTCCCTTCTTGCTATAATAAAAGTAACCCTTATCGGGAGGCAAATAATGAAACTCAATGTCAAAGCATTCGCACTGACGTGTGGGCTGGTCTGGGGATGTGGTCTGCTATGTATTACTTGGTGGATCATGCTCTTTGAAGGGGTAAGCTGTGACCAGACTCTCATCGGCCAGGTTTACCGCGGGTATGACATCAGTCCCGTTGGAAGTCTTGTCGGATTGCTATGGGGGTTGGTTGATGGGTTCATCGGTGGCGCCATATTCGCCTGGCTCTATAACAGGTTGGCCGGAAAGATGGTTTGATCGCAAGCTAGTTAAGGGGGTGTTTCACGTGTATATGAAAATGTGTTATGTAATGGTCTTTCCCTGATAATTCCTTGACAATCTTCGCAGGAAAACGATATTATTAGCCAAGTTTGTGATAATTTTCTCAAGCCTGGGACCTCATGGGTCTTGGATCAGGCTTGGTGTAAGCATACTGGAAGCGTTAAGTGAAGACTACTAAGGCTGACATGAGTGTGAATAATCTTGACGTGGCCACTTTCGCTGAGCTGTCTTTCCCCTTTTCTGCATTGGTTTGTTCAAATGCACTTTGATCGAAATGGGGTTATTTTTGTCCGGGTATCTGTTGGAACATGAAATAATGTAGTCTACTTGATATGGAGGAAACGATGGGTGTACTGCAAATTCTGAGCTACCTATCAGTCTTCTTTTTTGTTACCGCGCTGGCCGCGAAAATGCGTAAAATCGCCAAGATGCCGGTCCATCTTCGCTGGGACCTGTATCCCATACCCCATGAAAAGGGCAAGGGCCATTATGGCGGGTCATATTTCGAAGAAGTAGACTGGTGGAAGAAACCGAAGAATTTCTCCATGCTCAGTGAATTGATAGAGATGGGCAAAGAGATAATATTCGTTCACTCGGTATTTAAAAACAACCGATCATTGTGGTATTTCTCGTTTCCATTCCATCTGGGTATGTATAGTTTGTGTGCGTTTGCCGGCCTGCTGATTTTCGGGGCTATCCTTGGAGCAGTAGGTATCGAAGTTTCTGCGACGTCACCAGGCTTCCTGGCGCTCCTGGTTCATTTCGCCACGTTTCTTGTCGGCACAACCGGTTTGATGCTCTCTGCGTTGGGTGCAATTGGTTTGCTTTTTCAGCGCCTGACCAATTATGAGCTACACGCCGCCTCGGTAAGGAGCGACTACGTCAACTTGCTGTTCATTTTGGCGGTGGTTGTGGCGGGATTGGTCTCCTGGGCCACGGTCGATCCGACGTACGCTATCTTGCGCGGCTACATTCAAGACTTGATCACATTCAGTGCGGCCGCACCATTACCGGGTGCAATTACCGTCTTTCTCTGGCTCTTTGTGGGGCTGATGTTCTATTTCCCGTTTACCCACATGACTCACATGGTCGGCAAATACTTCACGTATCACATGGTACGCTGGGAGGACGAGCCGAATTCGCCGGGTAGTGAGATTGAGAAATCCGTAACTGACTGCCTCCAACACCATGTTACCTGGTCCGCCCCCCACATCAAGACTGGCGGCACCTGGGCTGAAGCCGCGACTGCCACCGAGGAGGATCTCAAGAATGAGTAAGAAGAAGGTTTCTCTCAAGGACTTCAGCCATAAACCAGGGCGCCTGGTTGACATTGATGGGTCGGGGTTTCTTCCTTTACCTCCGCCATATGACAAACTGGATTTGGAGCCAAAGATAAAGGAACTCTCGGAGGAAGCGCAGAAAAAATATGAGTGCGACCTGGATGGTTTCACCGGATATAAGCTCCCACGTCCTGAGACCGAAGAGGAGAAGCGCAAGCTTATAGAAAAATTCCTGAAGGGTTTAAAGAAGCTCTTTGATAGCGAGAACAACTGGACATTCCAGCAGATACTTTTTCTCACTATGGAGTTCTGTGCGAAATGCCAGACTTGTTCGGCGGCTTGTCCTATCTACAACGAGTCCGGTAAGGAGGACATCTATAGGCCAACGTTCCGCTCTGATATCCTGCGCCGCCTTTACAAGAAATATGTCAAGACGGGTGGGAAGTTCTTTGCCAAAGTATCGGGTAACGATATTGACGTTACCTGGACGATGCTCGCACGGCTGATGGAGCTGTCCTATCGCTGTACGATCTGTCGTCGATGTGCTCAGACCTGTCCGATCGGAGTCGATAACGCTTTGGTGACGCGCGAGATTCGCAAGATATTCAGTCAGGAGTTGGGTATTACCGTCGCACCGCTACACGAGAAGGGATCGGTACAGCAACTTCGGGTGGGATCATCCACCGGCATGTCGGCCGAACCATTCCTGGATAATATTGAGTTCCTTGAAGAGGAAGTTGAAGAGCGGACCGGGATGAAATTCAAGTGGCCGATGGACGTGGCAGGGGCTGATATTCTCCTGATGCACAATGCCGGCGAGTTCCTGGCCTGGCCAGAAAACCCCGAAGCTTTTGCTATCATTATGGAGGTCGCCGGTCTAAGCTGGACTCTGTCGAGTGAAGCGCTCGGTTATGACAGTGTCAACTACGGTGTCTGGTACGATGATGTCCAGTTCGCCAAGGTGGCCCTGAAACATGCCCAGGCGGCCAAAAAGCTGGGTGTCAAAAAGATCGTTCTCGGTGAATGCGGCCATGCTCACAAGGCGTTGACCGTCATTGCCGATCGCGTTCTGGTTGGAGATCTCAACATTCCGCGCGAGAGTTCGATGACTTTGCTGCGAGAACTCATTCAAAGCGGTCGCATAAAGGTCGACCCTTCGCGCAACGACGACATCATGACGACTATGCACGACCCCTGCAATCTTGTCCGCTTGATGGGTGTTGTAAAACCCCAAAGAGATGTTCTGAAGGCGGTGTGTAATAACTTCCGTGAGATGGCCCCGTATGGCGTTGAGAACTACTGCTGTGGCGGTGGCAGCGGGTTTGCCATCACCCAGGACCTCAACTTCCCCAGTTTCAGGGAGAACCTCTCGGGACGGGCCAAGATGCGACAGATATTGGATGTCTTTCAGGATGTTATCGGACCGGAGCAGAAGAAATATGTCTGCGCTCCTTGTTCCAACTGTAAGGGAGCAATTCGTGACATGTTTGCTTCTTATGATGTATTTGACAAGTGCAATATCCTGTATGGCGGCCTGGTGGAGTTGGTGGTCAATGCGATGGTCGATATCGACAAACCATTCCTCGAGTGGGAATGGCATTAGGCGCAGCTGCCTGAGTTCTACAGGAACCAGACTACGAAAGCCGAGGGTGGACACGCCGCCCTCGGCTTATTTATTAATATCCTCTCCGGAATAACCTACTGCCTTTCGTTCACACGTTTTCATCTGAAACGGCCTAAAAATGGATTGACGTACAAGCGGTCATATCATATACTAGTATAGAACACCTCTGCACCTGCCAACGTTGATACAATCCATGTTCTGCAAGGTAGAGTAAAATGAAGAAAAGATATCTACTGCTGCTGGCCTTGACCCTTCTGCTTTCCGGCACCGCTACGATTTGGGCAGAGCCCCCTGGTATTACCGAGGCTGATACCTGCTATGCCAGTTTTGACCTCAACGGTGATGGTTATGCACCGACAATCGGTGATATGGTTATGTTGATCAGATACTGGAATGAAGGGATTCCAGCTATCGAGCCTCTTTATCAGGCCGACCTCACCGGCGATTGCGTGATTGATGGTAACGATCTCGAAGCGCTTAACTGCTTTTTCATACACGGTATCGTACCCTGTTTTCCAATCTGGCCTGTACCTACCTGCTGTGAACCGGACACGGTTGTTGGTGCTTGTTGCCTTGGAGACTCTTGCTCAATCCGTTCCTCAGAACACTGTGCTGATATTGGCGGGGAGTACTTGGGTGATTTCACGTCGTGTTACCCGGAGAATCTGTGTCTCTGCTGTAAGGGTATTCGCGGTAATGTTGATGCCGATCCTGAGGATCTGATCAATGTTGCCGACCTGACGTACCTTGTTGCTTTCTTATTCGTATGCGGATTCCCCGACTGTGAAGATGAAGAGAATGTCAATGGTCTGCTCGGCCCTGGAGGTAATCCGACTGATATCGCAGATTTGACGTATCTGGTTGCTTACTTGTTCAACGGCGGTCCCTCGCCACCGTTATGCCCATAAATTTGGATTCAGTAGGTCAGGACCCTTTGCGGTCCTAACAATTCGAGAAGGGGGATTCGCTAAGAGGGTTCCGCCCTACAAGATTGACAATCTGGATGGCGGAACACCTAAGACGGTATCTACAAGACTGATGTATACAGATTATAATATTGGGGATGCCCAAACCTGACGGTATACACGGGATCAAAAAGCCCCGAACCCTGGCATGTTTGACAAGAGGACGCCGCCGATGACGGTCAGGAAGCGTGCTCGTCGAACTTCGTCCAGTAGGGTTCGGACAGTTTGTAGGGAATGAAATCCCCGGTCGCATCCGCAGGCACAATGATACCCATCTCTTCAGCGAAGTCGAAAATCTGTGTGATGTCGACGCGTGAACCGAGTTTCAGTTCTGCATACTCCTCATCACCAGGTGCCCATTTTCCATCCTTCTTGCCCACAGCGCCGATGTGCTCCTTGCACACAGTGTACAGGAATTGCTGGATGGAATGCTGATTGTACGGATACCAATCAATTTTTGGCTGCGGCATTTCCATAGTGGCGCCGAGCGTGATCTCGTACTTGAAATACTTGTAGCTGGCTGTATCCATATTGGATATGTCGGAAACTATATTCTTTTTCGCAACATAAACTTACGAATTACAATCACCTCAATTGTGCCCCGAAAACCAGCCAGTCAGGCCACAATGCCTCACTGGCAGTCCTGTAGGGGAGCACCTCCGAGGAACATATAGGCTACCAGCACAGTAATGTCTGTGATGTTCACCTCTCCGTCGCAATTGAGGTCACCCGGTGGATATGTCACGCCCTCGGTGAGAACCAACGTTATCGCGATCTGGTCCGCATCAAGAACGGTCCCTGGGGTAACATCGACAATATCCACATATCCCTGGTATGTTCCGGCAGGCAAAGTGTCGGCATACACGACAAACACGATATCGGTGGGGGTAGTAAAGCCTACCGTGAACGGACTGTCGATGACGATGAATGACTCGGTCGGCGTAAGGTCAAAATTAATCGGGTCGCCGCTTGACGAGAAGTGGACTGTGAATGTACCTGCTGGGATCTGACCGAGAGGGGCTTCTACAACCTTCGAAGTGGGCGAGGCAAACAAGGTGTCGGGAAGCTGAGTGTCGTAGTACTCGACCACAGGACGAAAGAGCCTACCACCTTTCACAATGGCAATCTGCCACAACCCCGGACGATTGACAAACTGTGGTACAATATCTCCGGTCCCAAATCCATCACGATAGTATGTCAAGTTGAAGTACTCGTGGCGACCTGGGAAATGGGTGGTTCCATTGAGATCAATGCCCATGAGAAGGCTTGTGTCGGGAGTCAGGTCGTCAGCCATGAGTACGCTAAAGTCGGTGCTATAAGTGGCACCACCCCACTCGAATACCGAGTTCGATCCGGCACCATAATGAATAAAGGGCAAGTACACTCCTTCTACATCTTCCATAAACACCGTGACCACAGGCATGATGACAGTTGTCACTCCCTCGGGAATGCCGAGCATCCTGGGCATGAAGACAGTATCTTCCCAAGACTGAGGATAAGGATATGAACCTGTGTCATCACAATTGAGTGGTGGTCCACCCCCGAAGTAGAAATTACTAAACCATGCGGCATCACCGATTGTGACACCTGTAATGCCGTCACAATCGGCGTTTTCGAGGTTGATTGGCGGATCCATCGCATTGCCCCGCAGATATTCAAACTGATAAATCCAGTCCAGGATATTAACTGTAGTATCGTCGTTGGCATTTCCGCACAATTGACCGAATGAGGGAGAGGCCAACACGAGGCACATAAGTAACGCAATAATTCCTGACTTGTACATGTGAACTCCTTCCACTGGACGTACGCAGACGGATGATATCACCGAATGTGCACAGCTAAGTGAATATTATAGATACGATGTTATCACTAAATAATACAAAAAAGGGAACAATCTGTCAATAGCTGATCGCGAATGCAGCTTGTCCGTATCCACATGTACAAGAAGGTAATATCTTTAGAAGTGTGTAAAAGACAAAAGGTGTATCCTAGAGTTTTCAATGACCCACAAAGGAGACACCTAATGCCTTATCGAGAATTGAATTTCGACAGTCACA